>JBDUEQ010000112.1:0-81734 GCA_040002315.1 Gammaproteobacteria bacterium | reverse complement strand
AATCCTGAAGTCGGTTCCCGATCGGCAGGAAATTCTGCCGGACATCAACGAGAGCCTGGTCGTCGAGTTGTATTCCAAATAGGAATTGGCAAATAGGAATTGGCAAATAGCGCACCGCAGCCGCTTTGGCTGCGATGTCCCCGGTTAGTTAACTTAGGTGATATCCATGCAGGGATCGATCAATGAATTTTTGAAGCCGCGGGTCGTCAAAGTGCAGCCCATGTCGCCGCGCCATGCGCGTATTGTGATCGAGCCGTTCGAACGCGGTTTCGGTCATACGCTCGGCAATGCGCTGCGTCGTGTGCTGTTGTCCTCGCTGCCCGGGGCGGCCATCACTGAAATCGAAATCGAGGGCGTGTTGCACGAGTACACCGCCATCGAAGGCGTGCAGGAAGATGTGGTCGACATCCTGCTGAATCTCAAGGCGGTGGCCATCCGCATGCACACCCGCGACGTAGCCGAAGTACGCCTGCACAAGAAAGGGCCCGGCCCCGTGACCGCCGGCGACATCGCGGGCGACCACGACATAGAGATACTCAACCCGGATCTGGTCATCGCGAATCTGACCAAGGCCGGTGAGTTGTCCATGTCCCTGAAAGTCGAGCGCGGACGCGGCTATCGCCCGGCGGCCCAGCGCATGGCATTCGAAGAACAGACCCGCGCCATCGGCCGATTGCAGCTGGACGCCTCCTTCAGCCCCGTGCGCAAGGTCACCTACAACGTCGAAAGCGCGCGCGTCGAGCAACGTACGGATCTCGACAAGCTCATTCTCGACATCGAAACCAACGGCACCATCGATCCAGAAGAGGCCATTCGCCGCGCCGGTGGCATCCTCAAGGATCAGCTGTCGGTGTTCGTCGATTTGCAGGGTCAGGATGAGTCGACCACCAAGGCCACCGAAACCCAGTTCGATCCGATCCTGCTGCGGCCAGTGGACGAGTTGGAACTCACAGTGCGCAGTGCGAATTGCCTGAAGGCTGAGAACATCCATTACATCGGCGACCTCGTGCAGCGTACTGAAGTCGAATTGCTGCGCACGCCGAACCTCGGCAAGAAGTCGCTGACCGAAATTAAAGAAGTGCTCGAGAGCCACGGCTTGACGCTCGGCATGCGCATCGACAACTGGCCGCCGCCGGGGTTGAAGCGCGACGATGAGCGCGACGGTATTTGAAGCAGGCATTGTCGACGCAGTCGATTGTGACCCAGTAGATTTTCGACAAGGGTTTTAGAACATGCGGCATAGAAACAGCGGGCGCCAGCTATCGCGCAACTCCTCCCATCGCCATGCAATGCTGCGCAATATGGCGACCTCGCTGCTGCGTCACGAGACCATCCGTACCACCGTGCCGAAGGCCAAGGAATTGCGCCGCGTGGTGGAACCCCTGATCACGCTGGCCAAGATCGATTCCCTGGCCAAGCGGCGTCTGGCGTACTCGCGTCTGCGTGACGAGACCGTGGTAGAGAAGCTGTTCGCGGACTTAGGTCCCCGATTCAAGGCTCGTGCCGGAGGCTATACGCGGATCCTCAAGATGGAACCGCGCCCGGGTGATTCTGCGGATATGGCGTTGATGCAGTTGGTAGACGCAGCGGCGGTGCCGGTCGAAAAGACTGATGACAAGACCACCAAGACCACCAAGGCCACCAAGGCCGCCAAGGCGCCGAAGAAATCCAAGAAGGCGGCAGACGGCGACGCCGAAGCGCCTGCGACGGCGGCTCCCAAGCGGCGCAAAGCTAAAGCAGCTTAGTCGCTCGGCACAGTGATTTTCCCCGGCTGACCACTGGGTCGATCAACATCACTCAGTAGGACGGACCAGACTCATGCGGTGCGGGCAAACGCATCGCGCGTCATATTCTCCGGTTTCGATGCCGTCGTGACCACATTGTCTTCAATTCGCACCCCACCGAACGGCTTCAGCTCCTCGACGACCGACCAGTCAATGTGGGCGCGCCGCTTATCCGCGTGGGCTGCCGCCAGCAGGGAATCGATGAGGTAGATGCCGGGCTCCACCGTGACGACCACACCCGGCTCGAGCATGCGCGTGAGGCGCAGGTACGGGTGTCCCACTGGCCGCGGTCGTTCATGCCCCTGAGAGTCGCCTAAAACGCCGCCGACGTCGTGTACCTGCAGGCCGAGCAAGTGGCCGATGCCATGCGGAAAGAACACCCCGGTCACCCCCATTTCCAACGCCGCCTGCCCCGGCAGCTTGGTGAGCCCTATGCCCTGCATGACGTCGCCTAAAACACGGTGGGCGGTGAGGTGCACATCCCTATAGTCGCGGCCGGCGACTACCTCATCGCAAAGCAGCTGTTGAGCGGCATCCAGGGCGTCTACAAGATCGGCAAACCGGCCGGGTGCATAGGCATAGGTGCGCGTGATATCGGACGCATAGCCGCGGTATTGCGCCCCTGCGTCGATCAGGAAGGAACGCAGGGACTCGGGCCTTGAGCGCTGCAGATGCTGGTAGTGCAGCACTGCGCAATTCTCGTTGTAGGCGATGATATTGTTGTAGGGCATCTCCTCTTCGCGTTGCGCACAGGCCCCCAAATAGCGCATTTGCGCCTCATATTCGGAATTTCCGCTGCGAAATGCGGCCAGCGCCGCTCGATGGCCGCGCGCCCCGAGTTCATTTGCCCGGCGCATGCATTCGAGCTCGTAGCCCGTTTTGACGGCGCGATCGAAATGCAGACGGGTCAACAGATCCGGCGGATTCACGCTTGCCGGATCAATGCCGCCGGCAAAGGCCGAAGGGCCAATATAGGCAATGCGGCCGAGTTTGGCCCACAGATGGGTCGCCTTTGATGGGTTTTCCATGACGATCAAGTCGACCGCCGTCGTCCATGGCGCCTGCGGCAACTCAGCCGGTTTGTGCCAATAATCGCTCGGCTGATGAAACAGGACTTTGGGCCGCGAGCCGGGCGAAAACAGCAGAATGCAGCCCGGATTATCTACAATCGGCACCCAGGCCTTGAAATGCGGGTTTACTTTGAACGGGTAGTCTTGATCGTCCAAGAACTGGGTTGGCGGAGCGCCGGCTTGAATCACCAATGCATCGAAGCCGCTCAAGGTTAGCGACCGCTCCGTACGGTGCATGAGCGTCTGCAAATGCGGCTCATACAGCTGATCGAGACTAATCTGACTCACATCTGCTCCCTGCTGGCTCGGCAAGATTATGCGCTACGTACCATTACAGCATAGGCGTCCTTAACCCCACTCCCGATTGCGAAGCGTTAAAGGCGCACCAGGAATCGCGAAAGAGGTATGAAATTGAGCTGAAACACTCTAAAATCGCGGTGGACATTTGGGTGGAAACCCAACAACAGGCTCGGCCTTAAAATTTAATTCTTAATATCTCTGGGGTATCGATAGATGAAGACCAAACTTGCTTTAAGCGCTTTTGTCGCAGCATTCGTGCTGAGTGCCTGCGGCAGCAAGACCGAGGCTCCTGCCCCGGCTGCTGATATGACTCCTCCCGCCGCTGCGCCTGCGGAAGCTGCCGCCTCGTCCGCCGCCGATTCGGCAGCGGCCGCCGCGAGTTCAGCTGCCGACGCTGCCTCAAGCGCAGCATCTGCTGCGAAGCCGTAAATCGCTTCGATAGCTGATCCCACATGCCCGGGCGGGCGGCCGTAAGGCTCGTTCGCCCGGGCTGTGTTTTTTTAGCGTTGGGGATGCGAACTCATTGCTAGTCAGTATTCGCGACTGCAGACAATCAACGAAGGATCGACAGTGGATCCAGAGCGTCTACGGCGAATATATGGACTCCCTGGCCGACCTGAATACCGGGTTGTTTTCCGTACTCGGCGCCGATAATCCGCACGAAGATGAGATCTTCGCCAACTGGTTTGCCAACGATCAATCACATCCGCTGCTGATCCTCAAGGGCGCCGATCCTGTGGGGTTTGCGCTGGTGACACGGCCACGCATCCCCGCCGCCGGCGAACCTGCCGCAGACTATCGAATGTCTGAATTCTTCGTGCTCAAGCAGCATCGCCGAGTGGGCATGGGCCGCGATGCAGCGACCTTGATATTCGACCGCTTCGCCGGGGACTGGGAAATCGTCGAATACCTGCGCAATCCGGGCGCGGTGGCGTTTTGGCGCCGGGTGGTCGCGGTCTACAGCAGCGATCGTTACACGGAACGTTCGCGGCACGGCGAGGTACAGCAGCGCTTCAAGAGCGGTCACTCGGCGGCGCGCTGAGAGGTCCATGGGCGGGGCGGCTAAGCGGGACCGCTAAGCGGGACCGCTAAGCGGGACCCTATTCCAGCGACCCGGTTACCGTTTCGCCAACAGGTTCTCGCAACTTTAGTTGATCTACCCCTCAAGTCTGCCCGGTGCCGGTCGATTTCCTCAAGAATCGGGCCGGCGCTTCGGCGCGAACGCGGCACCGTGGCAAGTGAGCGCGAATTTGACGACCATATCAGTACAGGCACAGAGCAACGTCGCCTTCGATTTCGTCCGCACCCTGGCGGCGGAATTGTCGCGCGGCAATGTGGATCTTCCCTCGTTTCCCGAGATCGCGGTGCGGGTCAGGAAGGTTCTTGCCGACCCCAAGTCTTCAGTAGCCCAGGTGGTCCGGGTCGTGGGCTCCGAGCCCGTGCTGGCGGCGCGGCTGCTGCGTATTGCGAATTCCGCCTCGCTCAATCGCAGCGGCCGCGCGGTAACCGACTTGCGGACTGCGATCAACCGGATCGGCTACAACATGGTGCGCAGCGCCTCGATGTCCTTCTCGATGGCGCAGATTCGCAAGGGCAATAAGCTCAAGGGCCTGGAGCACCATCTCAACGATCTGTGGCAGAGGAGCACGTCTGCGGCGGCACTCGCCTACGTGCTCGCCAGGAAGTGCAGCAGGGTCAATCCGGACGAGGCAATGCTGACGGGTATGATGCACGGCATCGGCAAGTTGTACGTGCTGACGCGGGCCGTCGATCATCCGGAACTGTTCGCGAGCGACGATACGCTCAAGCAGATCATCGACGATTGGCACGCCTCCATCGGCAAGGCCATTCTGGAGAACTGGAATTTTTCCGGTGCGATGGCGCAGGCGGTGGGCGAGCAGGCAAACTTCGAGCGAACCGAAGAGGGTCCAGCCGATTTGAGCGATGTCGTTGCCATCGCGATTCTCCTGGCTTCACATGGCACGGAAGACATCGGCCTCGGCGTTGACTTGCACGAATTGGGGGCCGCCAAGCGCCTCGGCTTGGATTTGCAAAAGACCCAAGACGTGATGCGCGAATCCGCCGAAGAGGTCAACGCGCTGAGCGTGGCGCTCGGCAATTAGGGTCCCTGGGGCTGGTGGGCGCTCGCCTAAGCGCGGCGCTCGGCCGCAACCGCCTCAGCGACGTAGGCCGCGTTATGCGGCATGATGCCGGCGAGATTCATGCGGCTGTCCGGCGTCATGTAGATATGGTGCTGATCGCGCAGTCGCTCCACGATCTGGGGCGACACTCCGAGCAGCGAAAACATGCCGTGCTGCATGCCGATGAAATCAAATGTGTCGTCGCCGATTACCTGGTGCAATTGCCGTGACAGCAATCCGCGCATATCGGCGATGCGGGTGCGCATGGCGGCGAGTTCCACGAGCCATTCATGCTTGAGCGTGGGGTTGGTGAAAATTCGTGCCGCAATCGCGGCGCCATGATCCGGCGGC
Organism: Gammaproteobacteria bacterium; assembly: GCA_040002315.1. Classification (GTDB taxonomy): domain Bacteria; phylum Pseudomonadota; class Gammaproteobacteria; order Steroidobacterales; family Steroidobacteraceae; genus Bog-1198. The sequence continues at coordinate 76,088 of JBDUEQ010000112.1, read as the reverse complement.
ATGGAATAAATGCTGCGCGCGATTTGCAACATGTGGCTCATGACGGCATCGGCGCGAATGGGGTTCTCGCCGATCGCAATCAACGCACCCACGCGTTCGCGATACAGGCCCAAATTCTTGGAAAATGACGAGGCGACCAGCGCCTCCGGAACCCGTTCGGCGACCAGGCGCACGCCGGCGGCATCGGCATCGAGATTCACGGCGAAGCCTTGATAGGCCATATCCAGAAACGGGAACAGGCGCCGACGCTGCAGCAATTGGGCCAATGTCTGCCACTGCGCAGGATCGAGATCAGCGCCGGTGGGGTTGTGGCAACAGGCATGAATCAGCACCACATCGCCCGGGGCGGCTTGCTCCAGGTGCGCGAGCATGGCGTCGAAGCGCAGCCGATGGGCTGCCGCGTCGTAGTAGGGGTAGCGTTCCAGCCGCAGGCCCGAACTGCCCAACAGGGGCGTGTGATTGCCCCAGGTGGGATCGCTGATATGAACTGTCACGCCCGGCGCGGACGCGCGCAGCAGCTCCGCGCCTACGCGCAGCGCGCCGCAGCCGCCGGGGGTCTGCATCGTCCTCGCGCGCCGGTCACGGCGCACGATGTGCTCGGGTCCGAGAACGAGTTCCTCCACGGCACTGTTAAATTCCTCCCGCCCGGCGGCCGCCACATAGGATTTTGTGGTTTGCGTTGCCAGAATCTCCTGTTCGGCGCGGCGCACGCTCGCAAGCACCGGGGTATTACCGGTGAGGTCTCGGTACACGCCGACCCCGAGGTCGACCTTCGAGGCCGAAGGGTCGGCGCGAAACTTGGCCATTAGTCCAAGGATGGTATCGGGGCTCAGCTGTTCGAGTTGTTGAAACAAGAGTTATTCCCAGGTGACGTTTGGTCACATTATAGTCATGGGCATGATCATCCGACGCACCTGCATTTTGTGTCTGACGCTCACGCTCGTCGGCAACGCGGCAACGCGCGTCGCGCACGCAACGCCGCCACGGATCATCAGCTTGAGTCCACATATCACGGAATTGCTGTTCGCAGCCGGCGCAGGTGATCTAGTCGTCGGGGTCGACGATTCCAGCGACTACCCTGCGGCGGTGGCGGACATTGCCCGTGTCGGCGAGCCGTCCGCGCTCGATGTCGAAGGTCTGTTGCGGCTCAAGCCCACGTTGATCGTGCTATGGGATTCGGGGACACCTGCGCGTCGCAAGGCCGAACTACAGCGCCTGCACCTGCCGCTCTATGTCACCGATGAGCATCGATTGGACGACATCGCTTCGACTCTGCTCGAATTCGGCCGGCTCGCCGGCACCGAGTCCGTAGCGGGGGCCGCTGCCCGTCGCTACCAGGGCGAGCTGGCAGGGCTGCGTTCGCGGTACGCGGGCCGTCCGCGGCTCAAGGTCTTCTACCAGGTATGGGACCGGCCCCTGTATACCCTGTCGGGCGGGCAGGTGGTCAGCGAAGTCATGTCTCTGTGCGGCGGGGACAATGCGTTCTCCGGGCTGTCGGCGCTCGCGCCCGCGATCGACAAGGAAGCGGTGCTGGCGCGAGATCCCGACGTGATTCTGATCGCCGCCACCGGGGCCGAGGGCGAGCGGCAAACGCGCCAATGGCAGCAATTTCCGAACCTTAAAGCCGTGCGCGGACATCACATCTATACCGTGGACCCCTCTCTCACCGGCCGCATGGCGCCGCGCATCTTGCAGGGCGTGCGCGAGGTCTGCCAACTGCTCGAAAAGGCCCGCGAATCGCCTTAGGCGGCTGCGGGCGCCCTTTTAGGGCACAGCCCGAGGCTCCCGTCTCCAATATCAGACAGTGGTCCGATGACATTGCGCAGGGTTAGCGTGTAGGCTTTGCTTACCTAATCAGCGGGAGAGTTATCACATGGCGCTTTGGAACGAAAAACCTACGCCCGCCACCGCGGGTCCTGTTGTTGTACCCCCGACGGCGACCCCGCCGGAACGCAATTCGCCGGAGCGCCATGTGAGTGACCCGGCGTTGGCCGTTTCGCCGCGCCGCCCCACCCCCAAGACTTCCTCGGAAGGCGGCGAATCCGTCATTGCCGCCAATCTGACCATCGAGGGCAAGATCGAGGGTTCCGGCAATGTGCGGATGGCAGGCCGCTTCAAGGGCGATGTGCGCATCGACGGTAACTTCAGCATCGAACCCGGCGCCCATTTAACCGGGCAGGTCCTAGCCGGCATTGTCGTGGTAGGCGGCGAGCTGCAGGGCAACATCGAATCTGCCAAGCGGGTCGACGTCCAGGAAGGCGGCGTCATCGTCGGCGATGTGAAGGCGGGATCGATTACGGTCGCGGCCGGCTCGCGTATGCGCGGGCATGTCGAATTCGGCTGGGAAGACGAGAAGGCCAAAGCCAAGCCGGGCTTGGTGGGCGGCGGCGGCTAGGTTCCGCGAATGAGCGTCGCTCGTGCTGGCACCTTAGGCGCGACACGAATATGTCCGCACTGCAAGGCGGTAGTCTTGCAAAGCGCGAATATTTGTCCGGGCTGCCAGCACCATTTGCGGTTCAACTCCGCCAATGCGGAACCGCAAGCCGAATCGGTGTCAGCAATGCGCATCGAGGGCTCGATTCGCCACGGCATTGGCGAGGAGAGCTGCGAATATTGCGTTGTGGTTTCCATCACCAATGAGCGCGGCGAGAAAATCGCGCGCCAAGTGGTGGGCGTCGGGGCTCTGCAACCCGGCGAAAAGCACAAATACAGCTTCTCCGTGGATTTGATGCCGGTACGCACCGCCTCCGGCAACAAGCGAAACTGACCGGCGCGAGGCCGGCTCAGCGCTGAGTGCGGCCCTCGATATCGATGAAGCGCAGGAACTCCGCGCGCGTGGCGGCATCGGCACGAAACGTGCCCAGCATTTTACTCGTGATCATCGACACGCCGCGCTTGTGCACGCCGCGCGTCGTCATGCACTGATGCACTGCATCGATGACCACGCCGACGCCGCGCGGCTTCAGCACTTCGTTGATGCAGCCGGCGATTTGTGCGGTGAGCTTCTCCTGTACCTGGAAGCGCCGCGCGTAGCCATCGACCACTCGTGCCAGCTTGCTGATGCCCACCACTCGATCGGTGGGCAGGTAGCCGACGTGTGCCCGGCCGATGATGGGCGCCATGTGATGCTCGCAGAACGACTCGAAACTGATGTCCCGCAGCACCACCATTTCATCGTATCCTTCGACTTCCTCGAAGGTACGGCGTAAGTAGGCCCCCGGATCGCTGGCGTATCCCGAAAACCAATCGCGATAGGCGTTGACCACGCGCTTCGGTGTTTCTTGAAGTCCCTCGCGCGTCGGGTCATCGCCGGCCCAACGCAGCAAGGTCCTGACGGCGGCCTCGGCATCGCTGCGAGTCACCCTGATCTTCCTCTTGGCCATGACCAATCTCCTAGGGCGCAAAGCGCGGCACGGCTGCGCAGAATAGCATCGTTATCGGCGATTCGAGTCGACCGCGACCCGGTCGACCGCGACCCGGTCGACCGCGACCCGGTCTAACGCGACCCGGTCGAACGCGACCCGGTCGAACACGATCTGGCCGTGCAACAGGGTCAACGTGCATTTCAGATTACGCAGCTCCTGCGCCGGCATGGTGTACGGGTCGCGGTCCCAAACGGCGATATCGGCATCCTTGCCGATTTCGAGCGAGCCGATGCGATCCTCGAGAAACAACTGCCGGGCATTCCACGCGGTGTAGGAGCGCAGGGCGGCATGGATGTCGACCGACTCGGCCGTGCCGAACGGATGTGCCCCGTAGGTTCCCTTCAGCGTTTCCCGCTCGACCGATGCCCACAATCCATAGCGTGCGGCGACGGGCGTGACCGGGTAATCGGAGCCGCCGCCCCAGTGCACGCCGCTTTTCAGGAAGGTCTTGAGCGGCACCAGCCGCTGCGAGCGCTCCGGCCCGAAATTACCGGCATAGGTGTCGCCGATCCACCAGGTGAAGGCGGGTTGCACTTCGGGGTACGCAGCGTCGTAGCGTTTTTGGAGTGCGGCCATGGTCGAAATGGCATGGTCGCTCGGGATATTGGCGTGGATGATGCTGTGTCTGAGCCCCATGGTCGGTTTTTCGCCTAGCACTTGCGCGTACGTGTCCACCACCCAGTCGATGGCCCGGTCGCCGATGGCGTGAGTGCCGACGTGCACCCCGGCCAGATGGAACAGACGGACCATCTGGCGATAGACCTCCGGCTCCGTCGACGGATAGCCGAAATTGCCGTGGTCGATGTCGGTGGAGTTCTTGTGCCATTCCTGGCTCATCCAGGCGGTGCGCGCGCCGCCGCTGCCGTCCATGAATATCTTCGCACCGCAGGACAACAGTCGCCCGTCGCCGAGAGATTGCGGCGGCTTGGGTTGCGCCTGGATCGCCGCGAGCGCTGTTCGAGCCGTGGCCAATGTAGTGCCTGCAGACCACAGTACACAGATATGTTCCGCCAATTTATCCTGGCGCAGCAGTTCCCGGTACGCATCCCAGACGGGCCGTCCGATTGCAGGGTCCTTGACCGCGGTAATGCCTTCGCGATGCAGGTCGTCGATGCTTTTCAGTATTCCGTCGCGCTGCTGCTGCGCCGTCGGCGGTGGTATGAGATCGAGAACCGCGCTCATCGCCGATTCCTTCAATACGCCGGTCGGCACGCCGTTGGCATCGCGATCGATGGTGCCGGCGGTCGGATTCTTCGACGCGGCCGTGATCTTTGCCAGCCGCAGTGCCACGGAATTGGCGACGCCGTAATGTCCGGTGGTGTGCACCAGCCATACCGGATTGCGAGGTGAAACCCGATCCAGATCGGCAGCCGTAATATAGCGGTGTTCATCGAGTTTGCCTTCGTCCCAACCCGCCCCCTGCAGCCATTCGCCAGGTTTCAAAAGCGCAATTCCCGCCTGTACGCGTCGCGCCGCCTCGGCGACCGTCGAGACATCGCTGAGCTGAACGTGATACAGCTCATCCACCCCGGCCTCGGCAATGTGGGCATGACTGTCGATCAGTCCGGGAGTTGCCGTTCGGCCCTTAAGGTCGATGCGCTGAGTGGCGGCATTGCTTAAGCGCAGAATCTCCTCGTCGGTGCCGACTGCAATGATCTTCCCGTCGCGAATCGCCAGCGCCTGCGCAATCGAGTCGCGCGAATCCACCGTCAGAATGCGGCCGTGGAACAAGATCAGCTGCGCGGGCGGCGGTTCCGCCCAAGCGGCGCCGCAGAGACCGCCGCTCAAGCCGGCGAGCAGCAAAACTGCGCGGCGCAGGCGCGCACTTCGATTGACTTGGATTGGCATAAACTACACCCTGAGTCGTGTTTTCCTAAGGAGACCTAAGTCTTGAAATATCGCGCACGCCTGAATTCGACCATTGCCCTCGTCTGTGCCCTTGGCGCCCATGCAGCCTGGGCCGCCACCCCGCAGAGCGATGCAGTCACCCGCGAGACGGCGCATGACATCTTCAAGCAATTGATCGAAATCAACACCACCGATTCTATCGGAAGTACCACCGTGGCTGCGCAGGCAATGGCGAAGCGGCTGCTCGATGCCGGATTTCCGCCGGCCGATGTGGTCGTCGTCGGGCCCAATGACCGCAAGGGCAATATGGTGGCGCGATATCGGGGCAAGATCGGCTCGAAATTGCGGCCGGTTCTGATCATCGGGCATCTGGATGTGGTGGAAGCGCGGCGTGAGGATTGGACCACCGATCCGTTCAAATTCGTCGAGCAGGACGGGTATTATTATGGGCGGGGCACCCAGGACATGAAGGGAGCCGACGCCATCGCCGTCACCAATTTCATCCGGCTGAAAAAGGAGGGATTCGTCCCGAACCGCGACATCATCCTCGCGCTCACTGCCGATGAAGAGGGCGGAAAATCGAACGGTGTCGACTGGCTGCTGAAAAATCATCGCGATTTGATCGACGCCGAATTCGTGCTGAACCCGGACTCGGGCGGCGTCAGCACCGATCACGGCAAGCCGCAGGCGGTTGAGTTCGAGGCCACGGAAAAGCTGTATGCCGATTACCAGGTGTTTGCGACCAACGCGGGCGGGCACAGCTCGCTGCCAAAGCCGGACAACGCCATTTACCATGTCGCCGATGCTTTGGGCGTACTCGAGAAATCCCCGTTTCCTTTCGAATTGAACACAGTGACGCGCGAATTTTTCGCACAAATGGCCAAGATCGAAACCGGCCAGGTTGCGGCCGACATGCGCGCAATTCTGGCGGACTCGCCCGATACGGCCGCCATCGAACGGCTGTCGAAGGATGCGCGCTATAACTCCACTCTGCGCACGACTTGCGTAGCGACCATGTTGAGCGGCGGACACGCACCGAACGCCCTGCCGCAGCGCGCCGAAGCCAACGTGAACTGCCGCATTTTCCCCGGCCATTCGCAGGAGGAGATTCGCCTGCAGTTGGTCCGGCTGTTCAATGACCCGGCGCTCACCGTGCGCTATCGCAATGATGCCGGCGAAGTGGCGGAGCACGGCTCGGATCGCAAGGCCATGGTGCCACCGCCGTTGCGCGCCGACGTCATGGACTCGATGCGCGCGGTTGCGGCGAAATTGTGGCCCGGAGCGCCGGTGATCCCGACCATGGTCACAGGATCGTCGGACAGCATTTACACCATGTACGCCGGCATCCCGAGCTACGGGATCAGCGGCATCGCCATCGACCGGGACGATGTGCGCATGCATGGCAGGGACGAACGGCTCAAAACCGATTCGTTCTACACCGGCGTGGAGTTCTACTATCGGTTCCTCAAGGCATTGACCACGCGAGCTCATTGATACGTGTAGTAATTACAAATGACTCGCGGCCGAGGGAGGGTGCCATAATGTCGGCGGGCATTAGTTGTGCAGGCGGTCCATGACAAACCTCCAAGTGCTTGATTCACACCAGCGTGATCTCGGCGGTTTTGTCGTGCGGCGCGTACTGCCGGCCGCGAGCCGGCAGATGGTGGGGCCGTTCATATTTCTCGATCATCTAGGACCCACAAAATTCGCTCCCGGATATGGGGTAGATGTCAGGCCGCACCCGCATATTGCGCTGGCCACAGTCACCTATTTGTTCGCCGGGTCATTGGAGCATCGCGACAGCTTGGGTTCGGTGCGCGAAATCCACCCTGGCGATGTGAATTGGATGTCGGCCGGCAGCGGCATTGCGCATTCGGAACGAACTCCGCAGGCGGCGCGAGTATCGGGAGAGTACGTGCATGCCCTCCAGAGCTGGGTGGCTCTGCCTGACGGGCACGAAGATGCAGAGCCGACCTTCGTACACTATCCGGCATCGTCTCTGCCGACGCGCATCGCCGATGGCGTCGCTCTCACTGTCATTGCCGGCCAGGTCTTCGGACTGCACTCTCCCGTGGCCACGTTATGGCCGACGGTCTACGTGCATATGCAATTTGCGAGTGGCGCCACGCTCGAGGCACAGCCGGACAATGCCGATCTTGCGTTGTACGTGGTGCAGGGCGAACTCGTGGTCGGCGGTGTGAGCGTCGTTGCCGGGCAATTAGCAGTGCTCGAGCCGGGTGAGAAGCTTGACCTTCGTGCGCTCGGCGACGCTCGAGCAATGCTGCTGGGTGGCCAAAGATTTCCCACACCCAGGCATATTTGGTGGAATTTCGTCGCCTCGTCCACGGAACGTATCGAGCGCGCCAAGAATCGCTGGGAGCAACGGCAGTTTCCAGCGGTGCCCGGGGAAGCCGAACTCATGCCGTTACCGAACTACTGAATCTGGAGAAGCCACATGACCGATAAGAGCGCGAGTGTTCACTGGGAAGGCCGGGGCAAGCAGGGCGTCGGCAAGATCAGCACGCAAACAGATGCCCTGAAATCGTATCCTTACGGCTACGGCAGCCGCTTCGAAGATGATCGCCGCGGCACGAATCCGGAGGAATTATTGGCAGCAGCCCATGCCGCGTGTTTCACCATGGCGTTTTCGTTTGCCTGCGATACGGCAGGATTTGCGACCGGTGCGGTCGATACGCAGGCGGCGGTGCGCTTGGTAATGAAGGATGGCGGGTTTCTCATCGACCGCATCAACTTGCGGCTGGAGGCTACCGTACCGGGAATCGACGAGGCCACTTTCCAAAAGCTCGCCGCCGGCGCGAAACAGAATTGTCCGCTGTCGAAGGCCCTGGCCAGCGTCCCGGAGATTGGGTTGACGGCGGTCCTGCGCATCTAACAGAACGATCTAAGTATATCTGCCGATAGCGCCGCCATCTCCATGCGCGAACCCACGAGGTTCTGGTGCGAGCTACGCCGAACGTAGCGAGGGGGCACTATCAACGCTCTGCTCGAGTACTCTCGCAAACTCGAGCGCCGACAAAGGCCGATTAAAATAAAATCCCTGAGCTTCCGGACAAGAATAGCGACGAAGATACTTGCATTGAGCTAAAGTCTCCACGCCCTCCGCGACCACTCGCATCCGCAGGCTCCTTCCCATGCTGATGACGGCGCGAACGATGCTTGCGTCGTTGGAATCGGCCGTGAGATCGCGAATAAACGAATGGTCTATCTTAAGCGTATCGATTGGAAAACGTTTAAGATGGCTCAGGCTCGAGTATCCAGTGCCGAAGTCGTCGAGCGCGATATACGCCCCCATCACTTTGAGCGACCGAAGTATTGTGGCGGCCGAATCAGCGTCCTGCAACAGCGCCGTTTCCGTCACTTCCAACTCAAGGCCGCTCGCCTCAAATCCGGTCTGGAGTAGAATTTCCCGCACGCTCGCGACATAGTTCTTGTCGCGCAGCTCTATTGCAGACACATTCACCGCGATACGGCCGAGTAACAATCCGGCGTCTCGCCAAGCGCGAACCTGGAAACAGGCGTGCCGCAAAACCCACCGGCCGATGGTCACGATGAGGCCACATTCCTCAGCCACAGGGATGAATTCCGAGGGTTCTATCAAACCGCGCTCCGGGTGGTTCCAACGAATGAGCGCTTCGGCCCCAACGATTGTGCTGCTGCGCAGATTGACGATTGGCTGGTATCTAAGCTCAAATTCCTCGCGCTCGAGGGCGTTTCTCAGATCGTTCTGAACCGCTTGCCGCGCAGCTGCCTTCGCATTCATCTCGGGCTTGAAGAATTGGTAGTTGCCGCGACCGCAGTCCTTGGCGTGATACATCGCAAAATCTGCGTGTTTCAGCAGCTCGTCGGCGTCAACTCCATCGTCCGGATAAATCACCAATCCAATACTTGCGCTGACGTGCACGTCATGTTCGTCAATGCGAAAGGGCCGGCTCACGGCCAGAAGCATCTTATCCGCGCTGGCCAGCGCATCGTCCGCGTGAGCAACCTCGGATAGCAAGATCACAAATTCATCGCCCCCCTGGCGGCTCACGGTATCGGTTGCACGGACACAGGAAAGCAGCCTTTGGGCAATTAATTGCAGTAGGCGATCCCCGATTGCATGGCCCAAGGAGTCATTCACGAACTTGAACCTGTCCACATCAATGAACAGCAACGCCAATTTCTGCTGATGCCGCTGCGCGTGCATGACGGCTTGGCTTAGCCGATCGCTCAACAGAATTCGATTGGGCAGATCGGTTAGGGCATCGTGCTGCGCTAGATAGGACATCCGATGGGCCGCCGCTTGTGAGATGCTCACATCTCGAAAAACCATGACGGCGCCGGTTACTTGGCCGCGGCGGTTGTGGATGGGAGCTGCGGAATCTGCGACTGGTGTTTCAATGTCGTTGCGGCGGATCAATAGGCTATTCGGAGGCAAGCTTACGGGCTTGTTTCTGCGAATGGCCGCCAGCATCGGGCTCAGCAACGGACGACGGCTTTCCGCATCGATCACCCGAAACACCTCCTCAAAGGCGCGGCCCACGGCGTCCCTGTGCGGCCAGCCGGTCAGGAACTCGGCGACGGCGTTGAGGTAAGTCACGTCACCTCGCACGTTCGTGCTCATGACAGCATCGCCGATAGAATTGAGGGTGACCTGCGCACGCTCCTTCGCATCGAATAGCGCTTCCGCGTTCGCCGCTCGCTCAATCATATTGATAATCGCCTTTGACAGCTGATACGGCTGAATAAACGACTTTCGCAGATAATCTTGAGCACCCATTTTTACCGCGTTTTTCCCGATCTCGTCACCCTCCTGACTGACGAGTATGAGAATCGGAGTTTGCGGCGCCGCGGTTAATATTCGTTGAAACGCCTCCAAGCCATCGCTGTCGGGTAGCGCTGGGTCGAGGAGTATCGCCGCTACGGGGCTTGGGCTGTTAATGTCGTTGTCAACCTCCTGTTCGAGGCGCGACAGCGCGGCAGCACAGGTGGCGACGCATTCTACTTTGAACTCCTCTTCGTTCGAATCGAGCAATGTACTTTGGGTAGCGCGTATCTCAGCGGGGTCGTTTTGTATTAACAGGATGTGATGCATTGCGACATATCGATATTGCCTCGATCCTTAAGGTTCCTGATCGATATATACGCAAATATCACACTAGCTTCGGTGCGCCAGCGGACGTAGCGCTCACCGCCCTCCGCATTATGTTATATGTCGGCATCACGCGGATGTGTACAGCAAAAAAATAGCTCCTACGTGCCGCGCCAGAGCACCGGGAACAGCGTGTGATTCATCGGAGCGCCGGCGGGCAGTTGGTCGCGCAAACCGGGAAACTCCGGCGACGTGGGCCACCGGCGCGGCGCGTGCGTGATGTCGTCGCCGAGAAAGCGCACGGAAAATACGCGGCGGCGGTGCGGGCCGGTCACGCCGCCGGTCGCGTGCAATGTGAGCATATGGAAGCACACCGCGTCGCCGGGCTGCAAATCCCAGCCGAGAATGGGAAAGGTCGCGCGTGCCCCTTCGATATTCGGCAAATCCGCGAGCGTGCCCTCCGGGAACCACTTGGCCTGTGCATCCATGAAGGAACGCGGCATCAACCAGGGCCCGAGGTGCGAGCCGGCGACGAACTCCAACGTCGAGTCGCGGCTCACCGGATCGACGGGAATCCAGAAGCTGACGTTCTGGCGTCCTTCGATATTGTAGTAGGGCTGATCCTGGTGCCAGGGCGTCGCGGCGCGAGTGCCCGGTTCCTTGGTGAGCATGTGGTCGTGGTACAGCCTGGCGATGCCGCTCTGCATGAGCCGGCCTGCGGTTTCGGGGAGGGCCGAATCGAAGATGAAACGTCGATAGTCCGCATTATCCCGCCAGTTGCAGAAGTCCTCGACAAACCGTCCCGGGTCGTCCGCGCCGCTGGCCACTTTGGCGCGGGGACTCAAGTGCGCGAGATTCTCATCGATGCCGGCGCGCAGCACCGCCATTTCCTCGGGCCGAAACAACTGTCGGATGCAAACCGCGCCGTCACGTTGAAAGCGTTCGACTGTTTCGTCGTCAATCATGGGATTGCCTCAAGGATTTCTTCAACCAATCCCGGCCCACGGTACGCGAAACCTGTGTAGACCTGAATGAGGTTTGCCCCCGCACGCAGCGTCGCCAGGGCATGGTCAGCGCCTACGATGCCGCCAACCCCGATGATGGGAAAGTCGGCCCCCAATTCCGCACGCAGTTGCGCGATCACCCGCAGCGACAGCGGATGCAGCGGGGCGCCGCTCAAGCCTCCCTGCTCGCGGGCGACCGGCGAATTGCCGAGCGCACCTCGGTCGGTCGAGGTATTCGTGGCGATCACTCCATCGATTTGCAGTGAGCGTAAATCCAGCGCCAACGCCGACACCTGTTCGGTGGTTAAATCCGGCGCGACCTTGACCAACAACGGTACGCGCTTGCCGTAGCGGTCCTGCAGCACGGCGCGTTCTTCGAGTAGCGCGCGGAGGATTCTCCCCAGCCCATCGCTCGTCTGCAATTCGCGCAAACGTACGGTATTGGGCGAAGAAATGTTCACGGCGACATAGTCGGCGGCGACGTAGACCTTGCGCAGACAGGTCACGTAGTCATCCTGTGCATTCTCAAGCGGTGTGTCGAAGTTTTTTCCGATGCTGATGCCGCGCACGCCGGTATAGCGGCTGCCGGAAATCTGCGCGACCAGGTGATCGACACCCTTGTTGTTGAATCCCATCCGATTGATCATCGCGCGGCTCTGCGGAATTCGGAACATGCGCGGCTTGGGGTTTCCGGGTTGCGGCCGCGGGGTCACGGTGCCCAGCTCAACATGACTGAATCCCAGCGCGCCCAGGCCATCCAGACAATCGCCATTCTTGTCGAAGCCCGCAGCGAGGCCGACCGGATGTGCGAAGTTGAGCCCGCAACAGCGTACCGCCAAGCCGGCCGCAAATTCCCGGCTCGGCAACAATGGCTGCAGCCGTCGTAATGCCGCCAGCCCAAGGTCGTGGGCGAACTCTGGATCGAAGCGCGTGAGAATGGGCAGCGCCACGCGCGCGATGGCGGACATTGCCCGGGCCCTCATGGCGCAGCGCGTGAGATGACGCGCAGGGAATAGTGTATCCGCGTCAATGCGATTTCCATCCCCCCTGGCCGGCGGGCATCGAAGGGCAGGCGCTACTTAGGCGCTTGCGCCGGGGCATAATGCACATGCGTAATTTTCCACGCACCGGCCGCCTTGAACCATACATCGGTTTCCTGATAGATCTCGTTCTTCACTTTCTTGTCCGCTTCCTGAGTCTTGAGGTGCAAAAGGTAGCTGGCGATGGCGGTATCGCCCTGCGGACTGAATCGTATTTGCAAGTCCGAGATCGTGGCAGCCTGAATTTGCGCGCCCGTCTTAAGATACGCGGTCCATTCTTTCTTGTAGCTCGGAGTATCGGTCCGGCCTTCCGGAAACCACATGACGGCGTCGTCTGCGTAGAAACTGAAATACTTGTCCAGATCATTGGCAGCGTAGGCCGCATTGAAATCCACTTCGAGCTGATGAATGTCGGCTTTGGGGCCGGCATTGGTGAGCGCGGGCAATGCAAAGAGGAGCAGAGCAAAGGTAAATACGGTGGACATCTTCATGGGGAACTCTCATTTTAGGTTGTGATCGCCGCGCGGCATTATAAGGGACAACTCATGACGCGCGCTCCCTTGGCCGTGCGAGATGCGGGCAACCTAATCTCCACGAAGCCACTACCTATCGGCATTGACAGCCTGTTTGGCGGCAGGGCCCAATATAGCCATTCGGGGCCGCCAAACCCGCAAGTAGCGCTACGCGTACGCCCACCCGGCAACCGCGCCCAAGTAGAAGCACAGCTCAGTCACCTGCCGAGTCATGTCGAGTTCCTTACCGGCGAAGGAGGGGCGGGTGGATCGCAGATAGGCAATGACGGCGAATCGGGCGGCGATGGCCGCGACCAGGCCCATCAATCCCGGAATGCCTATCAACACCGCCGGCGCAAAGCCTATGGCCAGTGCAATGCCAAGGTCGGCATGAGACGCGGGAGTCACCTGCTGCTGCGGCGATGCCCGCGGCACGGGCGACGCCACGACAGAGACCAGCAGCGCGCGGCTCGCCGCGTGTCCGGCAATCATGATCAAGCCGAGTGCAAGGTTCGCAGGCAACACGAACGGCAGGCTGGCGGCCGAGAGGGCCATCAGCGCGTTGTACATGACCAGGACGGCAAACACCATTCCCAGCAGCACGGGGGCGGGGGTTGCCGCGCTGTCGCCGGCTGCCGGAAAGTCGTCGATACGCGCGCAGACCAGACTGGTCGCGAGCATCGACAAGATCACGGCAATGCTGGTCGGCCAGAGTTGCGCCCCGATCCAGTACACGCCGCCGCCCACGGCACCGATCAGAATGCCCCACAGGGGCGTGAATCGCGGCGCCAGGATCAGGGGGCGCCGCTGCGTGTTCATGCGCGCTTGCGCACGGCGGGTGAAGCCAAAATGGATTTTCTAGCCAAGGTGGACTTTAAATAATGGCCGGTATAGGACGCCTTGTTGGACGCGATCTGTTCCGGAGTGCCGACGGCAATGATGCGTCCTCCGCCATCGCCGCCCTCGGGACCCAGGTCCACCACCCAGTCCGCCGTTTTGATCACATCGAGATTGTGCTCGATCACGATGACGGTGTTGCCTTCATCGCGCAGGCGCTGCAACACAACCAGCAGCTGCGCGATGTCGGCGAAATGCAGCCCGGTGGTCGGCTCATCGAGAATATACAGCGTGCGCCCCGTCGCGCGCTTCGAGAGTTCCTTCGCGAGCTTGACGCGCTGCGCTTCGCCGCCCGACAGAGTGGTGGCGCTCTGTCCCAGGCGGACATAGGACAGCCCCACGTCGAGCAGAGTCTGAAGTTTCGGCTGTACCGTCGGTACCGCGGAAAAGAACGGCAGCGCGTCCTCGACGGTCATGTCGAGAATTTCCTGGATGTTTTTGCCCTTGAAGCGGATCTCCAAGGTTTCGCGGTTATAGCGCTTGCCCTTGCACACATCGCAGGGCACGTACACGTCCGCTAGAAAGTGCATTTCCACTTTGATGACGCCGTCGCCCTGACAGGCCTCGCAGCGGCCGCCTTTGACATTGAAGCTGAATCGTCCCGCTTCATAGCCGCGTGCACGCGATTCCGGGACGGTGGCGAAGATCTCACGAATCGGCGCGAATAGTCCGGTGTACGTGGCCGGATTGGACCGTGGCGTGCGGCCGATGGGGCTTTGGTCGATCTCGATGACCCGATCGATGTAGTCGAGGCCTTCGATGCGATCGAAGTGCGCGGTTCCAGCCGCGGCATGGTTCATCTGAGTGGCGACTGCGCGAAACAGGGTGTCGTTGACCAGAGTGGATTTGCCGGAACCCGACACTCCCGTGACGCAGGTCATCAGCCCCAGCGGAAATTCCGCCGTAACTTTCTTGAGGTTATTGGCGGTGGCGCCGATCACCTTAAGCATCCGCTTCGGGTCGGGCGCACGCCGCTTCGCCGGAATTTCGATGCGGCGCCGGCCGCTCAAGTACTGGCCGGTAATCGAATCGGGATGCGCGGCCACTTCAGCCCCGGTGCCCTGCGCCACGATGCTGCCGCCATGCACGCCCGCGCCGGGACCCAAGTCCACGACATAATCGGCTTGGCGGATGGCGTCCTCATCGTGTTCCACCACGATGACTGTATTGCCGAGATCGCGCAGATTCACGAGCGTGTCTAGCAGACGCTGATTGTCGCGCTGGTGCAGGCCGATCGACGGTTCATCGAGAATGTACATGACCCCGACCAGGCCGGAACCGATCTGGCTCGCAAGGCGGATGCGCTGCGCTTCGCCGCCGGACAGAGTATCGGCGCTGCGGTTCAAGGTGAGATATCCCAGGCCGACATTGCCGAGGAAGCCCAGCCGGTCGCCGATTTCCTTGACGATCTTAACGGCGATTTCACCGCGCCAACCCTTCAATTTGAGCTGGCCGAAGAATTCCAGGGCGCGCTCCACCGACAGCGAAGACACTGCGGGGATGCTCTGCCCATCGACGAACACGTTTCTCGCAGCTCGATTGAGCCGGGTGCCTTCGCACTCCGGGCAGGGTCGGGAGGAACGATACTTGGCCAGTTCCTCGCGCACGGTCGCGGATTCGGTTTCCTTGTAGCGCCGTTCCAGATTCCTGACGATGCCCTCGAAGGTATGCTTGCGCTTGACGGTGCCGCCTTTGCCGTCGAGATATTTAAACTCAATCTCGACATCGTCGCTGCCGAACAACACCAAATCCTTGATCTTTTGCGGCAGGCTCTCGAACGACGCCTCGATGTCGAACTTGGTATGCCGCGCCAGCGATTGGATCAGCTGGAAATAATAAGCATTACGTCGATCCCAGCCGCGCACTGCGCCGCCGGCCAACGACAGGTGCGGATTGGCGACGATTTTCTCAGGATCGAAAAAGTCCTGGGTGCCGAGGCCGTCGCAGGCCGGACAGGCGCCGATCGGGCTGTTAAAGGAGAACAGCCGCGGTTCGAGCTCGCTTAAGGAATAGTTGCATATGGGGCAGGCGAACTTGTTGGAGAACACGAGTTCGGCGCGTTCCGGATCATCCATAAAGGCGACGCGTGCCACGCCCTGGCCCAGCCGCAGCGCGGTCTCAAAGGACTCGGCCAGGCGCTGGCTCAAATCCGGGCGCACTTTGAAGCGGTCGACGATGGCTTCGACGGTATGCTTGCGGCGCACATCGAGCTTGGGTGCTTGATCGAGCTCTACCACCTTGCCGTCAATTCGCGCGCGCACGAAGCCGCCCGCCTGCAATTCCTCGATGAGCTCGGCATGTTCGCCCTTACGTTCGGCGATGGCCGGTGCGAGCAACATCAACGCGGTGCCTTCCGGCTGCTGCAGCACGGTGTCCACCATTTGGCTGACGGTTTGGGCAGCGAGATCGATATGGTGATCCGGGCAGCGCGGCGTACCGGCACGCGCATACAGCAGGCGCATATAGTCGTATATCTCGGTAACCGTACCCACCGTGGAGCGCGGATTGTGAGAGGTGGACTTCTGTTCGATGGAGATGGCCGGCGACAGCCCCTCGATCGTGTCGATGTCCGGCTTTTCCATCATCGACAAGAACTGCCGCGCGTAAGTCGACAGCGATTCGACGTAGCGGCGTTGGCCCTCGGCATAGATGGTGTCGAAGGCGAGCGAAGACTTGCCCGAGCCCGACAGCCCGGTAAACACGATCAATCGATCCCGCGGCAAATCGAGATCGATATTCTTCAGGTTATGGGTCCGGGCGCCCCGGATTCGAATATTTTGCATGTAACCAACTACTATACCTGTGGCGTCAAGAGCAGGTGAATGACCCCAAAAGGGGCGCCAGGCTGAGGCGCCGGCGGAGCAGGGTGGCTGCGTCGGGCGGGTGTTTCTCAACGTTCACGGACCTCAGGCCCCGTATTGGGGTGCGTCCGTGCGTGTACAATGCCCGGCATCCATTTGTTTGCGGGGGTGTGTCATGGCGCGCGGTGTAAATAAGGTCATTTTGGTCGGAAATCTCGGCGCTGACCCGGAAACTCGTTCCATGCCGAGCGGCATGACGGTCACTAACATCAGGATTGCCACCAGCGAATCCTGGAAGGACAAGTCATCCGGCGCGCAACAGGAACGCACCGAATGGCACAGCATTGCCCTGTTCGGCCGCTTGGGCGAGATTGCCGCGGAATACCTGCGCAAGGGCTCGCAGGTGTTCGTCGAAGGCAAATTGCGGACCCGGAAGTGGCAGGATAAAACCGGCAACGATCGGTTCACCACCGAGATCATCGCCGACAATATGCAAATGCTCGGTGGTCGCGCCGGCGGAGCGGGCGGTGGCGGGGGCGGCGCAGACCGCGGCGCGGGCAGCACTGCACCGCCTCGAGACGATTATGATCAGTCTTCGGCGCCGACGCCTGCCGGCGGCAAAGAGGATTTCGACGACGACATTCCGTTCTAGAGAACACTTTAAGATTTCGTCAACAAAGGCCCAAAGAGCGATCTTTGCGGGGCTTTTTCTTGAAGAACTGGCTGTTACTACTCTGATTGCCTATAGCTTTTGAAATCAGGCGCTGACCCATCACAGTGCAAGTGATCGATCCGCGACGACCACCGTTTTTTCGCGAATGTGCGAAGGGTCATTCAGGTTTCGGCTTTAGGGAACCCTGACGATGGCGAATTCATTGCGTCCAAATACCGCGGCGGCGCGGTTCTTGAATCCCTCGATCCAATTGCTTTGCGACAACGTGCGTAGCTGCTCTGAGCGGCAGCTTCGCTCGCTTCGGCCGCTGCACTTTGCGGGGTTTATTCATTGACAAGCTCTGACGCGCGTCCGCATAATTTTGCACCATTTTGGAATTAAATTCCGTAGTGCAGAACATGAGATATCAAGGATCCATCCTTGGGCGCCCCCATGCGGCTTGAATTTACGGATGAGGAGCACGCGTTCAGGGAAGAGGTGCGGGAATTCCTGCGCCAACAACTGTCCTCGGACATCAGCGAGAAGGTGCTCAACGGCTACGAATTGGGACGGGAGGAGATCGTTCTGTGGCAGCGCCGCCTGCATGAGCGTGGCTGGGGCGGCATGGGCTGGCCGGTGGAATTCGGCGGCGCGGGCTGGAACTCGTTGCAGCAGTACATTTTTGAGGAGGAGTCGGCGCTCGCCGGCGCTCCGCGCCTTATTCCTTTCGGCACCAAGATGGTTGCGCCGGTCATCATGGCTTTCGGCACCGCCGCGCAACAGAAGCGATACCTGCCGAACATCAGCGCCGGCGCGGAATGGTGGTGCCAGGGATATTCGGAGCCCGGCGCCGGTTCCGACCTCGCGTCGCTGAAAACGCGCGCTGTGCGCGACGGGGATTTCTACATCGTCGATGGCCAGAAAACCTGGAATACGCTCGGTCAGTATGCCGATTGGATCTTCTGTCTGGTGCGCACCGACAGCCAGGCCAAGCAGCAGTCGGGCATCACCTTTCTGCTGATCGACATGAAGTCCCCGGGCATCACGGTGCGGCCCATCGTGCTGATGGACGGCGGCCACGAGGTCAATGAAGTGTGGTTCGAGAATGTGCGCGTGCCGGTCGAGAACCGCATCGGCGAAGAGAACCGCGGCTGGACCTATGCCAAATTTCTGCTCGGTCATGAGCGCACCAATATTGCCGGGATCGGCATCGCCAAGCGCGAACTTGCCAGGCTCAAGAGCGTTGCGGCGCGCGAGCTTCAGCATGGTCGGCCGTTGATCGAGGATCCGTTGTTCGCCGCGCAGATTGCACAAGTGGAAATCGACCTGTGGGCATTGGAGATTACCAATCTGCGTGTGCTGTCGGCGGAGAAGCGCTCCCCAGCAGCGGGCCCCGAGGCCTCGATTCTCAAAATCCGCGGAACGGAGATTCATCAGAGCATTTCCGAGCTGCTACTGCGCGCTGTGGGGCCGTACGCGCTGCCGTTTCGCCGCGAAGCCATGGAAGCGGGCTGGCAATTCGATCCGACGCGCGAAGCGCCGGGGCCGCGCTACGCATCGACCCTGGCGGCTGCGTATTTCAATCAGCGCAAGCTGTCTATTTTCGGCGGCACCAACGAAATTCAGAAGAACATCATCTCCAAGATGATCGGCCTCTAGGAGATAGTCTTGGACTTCGAATTCAGCGACGAACAGCGCCAATTGCACGAGGCAGTCGAACGCTACTTGAGCGAGCAATACGGGTTTGACCGTTACCGATCGATCAAGGGTTCGGCGGCGGGATGGGATACCTCGATATGGCGCGGCCTGGCGGAGCTAGGCGTACTCGGCATCACCGTGCCGCCGGAGTTCGGAGGGCTTGGATTTGGCCCGTTGGAAACGCTGGCCATGATGGGCGACTGCGGCCGCAGTCTGCTGCTCGAACCCGTACTGAGCAGCGCCATTATTGCCACCGCAGTTTTGCGTGCTTTCGCCGGCGAGCCCTCGGCCGGACTGTTGCTGAGCGGGATGGCCGGCGGTGAGAAAATCGCAGTACTCGCGCATTTCGAAAGCGGCGCGCGCTACGACAGCCAGTGGGTGACGACGCGGGCGCGGCGTAGCGGCGAGACCTATACGCTGGACGGACACAAAGGGGTGGTAATGCACGCCGGCGCGGCCGACATTCTGCTGGTCTCGGCGCGCACCGCAGGAGAGGCGGCCGATGCTCGAGGCGTGTCTTTGTTTCTCGTGCCGCGCACCGCGTCCGGCGTAACACTGGATATCTACCCTACGGTGGATGGCCAACGCGCTGCCGATGTCTATCTTAGGGGCGTGGAATTGCCGCTCGGCAGCCGTCTTGGAGCCGAAGGCGCTGCGCTGCCCGCGGTCGAAGCGGCTCTCGACATTGGACTCGCGGCCTTGTGCGCGGACGCGGTGGGAGTCATGCAGGCGTTGCTGGATGCCACCATCGACTATGTGCGCGAGCGTCAGCAATTCGGACAGCCCATCGGCCGCTTCCAGGCATTACAGCATCGCATCGCGGACATGCTCATCCATCTCGAATCGGCGCGCTCGATGAGCTATCTCGCGGCGCTGCGCTGTACGGCCACGGATGTGGGTGAACGCCGGCGCGCGTTGTCGGCTGCAAAAACAGTGATCGGTCAGGCCGGCCGCTTCATCGGGCAGCAGGCCGTGCAGCTGCACGGCGGCATGGGCATGACCGAAGAATTAAAAGTCAGTCACTTGTTCAAGCGACTCACCGCCGCAACGTTGATGTTCGGCGACAGCGATACGCACCTGCAGCGTTTCGCGGCTCACGCGTTGGGGAACGGCAGCACATAGTTGCGCTTGCCGGTGGCGGCGAATATGGCGTTGGCGACGGCGGGTCCCAACGGTGCGACACCGGGCTCGCCCACGCCGGTGGGCGGCTGCGTCGACGGCAGAATGTGCACTTCCACCTTCGGCATTTCGTTCATGCGCAGCACCCGGTAGTTGTTGAAATTGCCCTGCTCGATCCGTCCGTCCTTCAAGGTGATCGCGCCGTAGAGAGCCGCGCCGAGCCCGAAACCGATGCCGCCCTCCATCTGCGCCGCAATGATGTCGGGATTGATCGGCGTGCCGCAATCGACCGCGCACACAACCCGGTCGACTTTGACTTGGCCGTCCTTGCCGACGCTGACTTCCGCGACTTGGGCTACATAAGTTTTAAAGGCTTCGGCCACCGCGATGCCGCGGCCCTTGCCGGGCGGCAGCGGCGTGTTCCAGCCTGCTTTCTCGGCCGCGAGTTCGAGCACGGCCTTCATCCGCGGCTGGTGCTCGAGGAGCTTGCGCCGGAATGTGAAGCCGTCCTGGCCGGCCGCATGGGCGACTTCGTCGATGAAGGCCTCGACGGCATAAGTCGTGTGCGAACTGCCGACCACGCGCCACCACAGCACCGGCACCCCGGTCTTGGTCGTCGCGAGGTCGACTGAGATATTGGGTATGGCGTAGGCGATGGTGGAAGCGCCTTCCACGGAGGTGGGATCGACACCGTCCTTGATCATTCCGGCAAATGCTCCGCCGGCCATGATGGACTGACCGACGATGACGTGACGCCAGCCATTGAGCTGACCCTTGTCGTCCAGGCCCGCTTCCAACTTATGGAAGTACATGGGCCGGTACAAGCCACCACGGATGTCGTCTTCGCGCGTCCACTGCAACTTGATCGGGGTACCGTCCGCACCGTACGCCTTGGCAATCGATACGGCCTCGACGATGTAATCGGAACCGACGTTGGCGCGCCGGCCGAAGCTGCCGCCGGCATACAGCGTGTGAATGCTCACCTGCTGCGGATCTAATCCTGCCGTGTGCGCGGCATTGGCCTGATCGATGGTCTGGAATTGATCTCCGGCCCAGATTTCGCAGCGCTCGGCGGTGAGCTTGACCACTGCATCGAGCGGCTCCATGGGTGCGTGCGCCAAGTAGGGAAACTCGTAGCTGGCGGAGACCTTACGCGCGGAATTCTTGATGGCCTGCGCCGCATCGCCCTCCTTGCGTGCGGATGCGGCGGGTTGATCGGCGAGGCGGCGATATTCGTCCAGCAGCTGCGCCGTGCTGCGTTTTTCGGCTTTCGAATCATCCCATTGAATGATGAGGGCGTCGCGCCCCTGCTTGGCTGCCCAGAAGCTTTGCGCGACTACTGCGACGCCGCCCGGCACCTGAACTACTTTGACCACGCCCGGAATTGCGGCGGCCGGCGCTGCATCGAACGTTTTTACGGTGGCGCCGAATAGAGGCGGGCGCTGCAACAACGCGACCAGCATGCCGGGCAGGGCTACATCAATGGTGAATTGCGCGGTGCCGTCGGATTTCGCCGCCGCATCGACACGCGGTGCGCGGCGGCCGATCAACTTGAAATCCTTGGGGTCCTTGAGCTGCACGGTCTCAGGAACGGGCAGGGTGGCCGCAGTCGCGACCAATGCGCCGAAAGTAGCCTTAAGTTTCTTGCCCGCGTGGTACACGGTTCCTTCCTCCACCGTCAGGTCGGCGACGGGCACTTTCCATTCCTTGGCCGCGGCGGCCAGCAGCATTGCGCGCGCCTTGCCGCCCGCCTCCCGCAGCTGAGTCCAGGAGTTGGCCATGGCAGAGCTGCCGCCGGTTCCCTGAATGGTTCCGAATGCGAGATTGGCGTAGCGTTTCACATCGGCGGGCGCACTTTCGACACGCACCAGCGACCAATCGGCGTCCAGTTCTTCGGCGACCACCGTGGCGATGCCGGTGTAGGCGCCCTGGCCCATTTCGACGTGCTTGGCAATCACGGTGACGCTGTTGTCCGCACCGATTTGCAAGAAGGCATTGGGGGTAAAGGTTGCAGCGGCACCGGGAGCGACAGCAGCTGCCAGCGAACGGCGAGCGGCGCCCACCCATTCGAACCCGATAGTGAGAGCGACGGCACCGGCGGTCCCTGCGCTTTTGAGGAATTCACGGCGAGTCGGCGCTGCGCTGAGAGTGTTGGCAGTCATGGCTTATACCTTGATGGAGTCGGCCGCCGCGTGGATGGCGGCACGAATGCGGGTGTAGGTGGCACAGCGGCAGATATTGCCGCTCATAGCGCTGTCGATATCGGCGTCGCTCGGCGCTGGGTTCGTTTCCAACAGGGCCGTTGCGGACATGATCTGCCCTGACTGACAGTAACCGCATTGCGGCACCTGCAGCTTGACCCAGGCCGCCTGTACCGCCTTCGCCGGCGTGGTGACGAGGCCCTCGATGGTCGTGACTTTGCGGCCTGCGACCGTCGACAGGGGGGTGACGCAGGAGCGGATGGCTTTGCCGTCCAAATGCACCGTGCATGCGCCGCATAGCGCCATTCCACAGCCAAATTTGGTTCCGGGCAGTCCGGCGACTTCGCGGATGGCCCAAAGCAAAGGCATGGTGGGATCGGCCTGTAAAGTCGTGGGATTGCCGTTGAGGACGAATGATGTGGTCATGGGGACTCCGCCTAGGCCGGATTGGCAGGCGATTCATTCTACAATAATGCACGGGGTCACATTGAACGGGGGGTTGCGGTGAATAGACGCGAGTTGCTCGAGATGGGAATCAATGCTGCAGCGAGTGCATCGGCCGGCGCATTCATCTTGAGCGAGGCTCGGGCGGAGGTGCCGAGCCGGTACGCTGCGGCGTTTGTGTTGCTCGATCGCTATATTGAGCAGTATCTAGCGGACATGAATGCACCGGGGTTGACGTTGTCGCTGGCCGATGCCAACGGTGTGCAACGGGTGTGCACGTATGGGCTCAGCGACGTTGCGCTGCGCGCGCCGCTCAACACGCAAGAGCTATTTCATATCGGCTCGATCACGAAGTCATTTCTGGCTCTATGTCTGCTGCAGCTTCGCGACGAAGGCAAGCTCGATCTGCACCGCCCGATTCGGCAGTACCTACCCTGGCTGAGATTCGACGCCGCGACTCGGCCGCTCACGGCGCATGACCTGCTCACCCATTCGGCGGCGCTGCCGGACGGGCCGCTGTTTCCCACCGACCCCGCCTTCAGGCATCGTGCAAACGCGGCTCCGGGTACGTACTTCCACTACTGCAACATGGGCTACGAGGCGCTGGGCCATCTGCTCTCAGAGTTGGACGGCCGTCCTCTGGCGGAGTCGTTTCGGGTGCGCCTGCTCGAGCCCTTAGGGATGGCGGCAACCGAACCCGTGATTACCGTCGACGCCTTTGAACGCATGGCAGCGAGTTACCAGGCTGCCTACAACGAGCGGCCGTTTCCGCGGCTGGGGCGACTGGCGCAAAGTCCGCCGATTGCCATGTCCGCGGGATCCGGCTGTATCGCCGCGACGGCCCGGGACATGGCTGCCTACGTGACCATGCTGATCAATCGCGGCGCCACCCCTGCGGGCCGGGTGGTCTCCGCGGCCGGCTTCGAATTGTTCGCGCAAGGGCACATGGCAGCGGAACACTTCGGAGCGGGCGCGTCGTACGGCTATGGTATTGCCGTTGATCGGCTTGATGGGCACAAACGTCTGCGGCACACCGGTGGAATGGTGTCCTTCGCCTCCGCACTCGAGATCGATCTGGATGCGGGTGTGGGTGTGTTCGCCTCCATCAATGCCATGCAGGGATACCGGCCCCGTCCGGTCGCGGAATATGCTCTGCGGTTGATGCGCGCTTGTCGAGAGAGCGCTGTGCTGCCGGATGTGCCGGCGCGCAACCCCTGCTGGCGTGTCGCCACTGCGGCCGACTACGCCAACCGCTATGAGGGGACGGGCGGCCGTAGTCTTAACGTCGTTGCCGAGGGCGACCGATTATTCCTGATGCACCAAGGTGCGCGGGTGCCGCTCGAACCGACGCAGGACCTGGACGATGCTTTCGTCGTGCGGCATCCCGAATTTGCTCACTACGTGTTGCTGTTCGGCCGTGCGGGCAGCGATGCCAAGGGTGCGGTGGTCGAAGCGGGCTGGGGCGAGGATTGGTACGCGGCGCGCGGCTACGGCGGCTCACGCGAATTCAAAGTGCCGGCCGAATGGCTGCGCTATGTGGGCCATTATAGAAATGAGGATCCCTGGATAGGCAGCAATCGCATCGTCATTCGCAGGGGCAAGTTGTGGTTGAACGGAGCGGTGCCACTCGAAGCCGCGGACGGCGGACGCTTCTATCTGCGAGATGAGCCGGCGAGCCCTGAGTGGGTGGGATTCTCCGACTTTGCCGGCGGACACGCGATGCGCATGCGTCTGTCGGGTGCGGACCTCACGCGTGTTTGAGGTACAGGGTGGCTGTCACTGCGGCAATATCGTCATGGATAGGTTACCGACAATGGTCAGTCGTCCGGGATTTCTTCGCCGGGAAACAGGGCGTCGTTGAAGCCGAACTGGGTCAGATCCCGAATGCGCCGCGGATACAGAATGCCGTCGAGATGATCCACTTCGTGCTGCACGACCCGCGCATGAAAGTCGCTGACCGTGCGGTCGATGGGGACTCCGGCTGCATCTTGTCCGGTGTAGCGCAGGTTGCGATACCGTGGCACCAATCCACGCATGCCGGGCACCGACAGGCAGCCCTCCCAGCCATCTTCCTGTTCCTCGCCGAGGGGGGTAAGGACCGGGTTGATCAGGACGGTAAAGGGCACGGATTCGGCCTCTGGGTAGCGCGGGTTGCTTTCGAAGCCGAAAATTACCACCCGCAGCCCCACCCCAATTTGCGGTGCAGCGAGCCCCGCGCCATTGAGATCGCGCATCGTGTCCCGCATATCGGTAAGCAGGTTTTCGAGCTCGGGAGCGCCAAATCCGCTCACCGGCGCGGCTACCGCCAGCAGGCGCGGATCGCCCATTTTGAGAACTTCGCGTATTGCCATAGTTCCTAGTATCTTAACGGCCTTTTCCAAGGGAGCCTACGACGAGCGCATGCCCGGTCTTTTATACATAAAAACCTTCGGCTGTCAGATGAATGAGTACGATTCCGGCAAGATGCGGGATGTGCTCGAGACGGCGCATGGCATGACCCGCACCGATGATCCCGCCGAGGCGGACGTATTGCTGGTCAATACCTGCTCGGTGCGCGAAAAGGCGCAAGAAAAAGTATTTTCGCTGCTGGGCGAATGGCGGCTTTTCAAGCAGCAGCGTCCGCACGTTGTCATCGGCGTCGGCGGCTGCGTCGCGAGCCAGGAGGGTGAGGGCATCACGGTTCGGGCGCCGTTCGTTGACCTGGTGTTCGGGCCGCAAACGCTGCACCGTTTGCCGGCAATGATCCGAGGGTTGAGGGAATCCGGCCGCTCGCAAATCGACGTGAGCTTTCCGGAGATCGAAAAATTCGACAACCTGCCGCAGGCGCGTGCCGCGGGCGCAACCGCATTCGTTTCCATCATGGAAGGCTGCAGCAAGTACTGCACCTTCTGCGTGGTTCCCTACACGCGGGGCGAGGAAATCAGCCGCCCCTTCGATCAGGTGATGCAGGAAGTGCAGCACCTGGCGGCCGGCGGCGTACGCGAAATAACGCTGCTCGGCCAAAATGTGAATGCGTATGCGGGAGCGATGGCGGATGGCACGCTTGCAGATTTGGCGACGCTGGTTCATTTTGTCGCCGGGGTCGACGGCGTGGAGCGCATTCGCTTCACGACTTCGCACCCGCTGGATTTCAACGACAGCTTGATCGAGGCATATGCCAACGTACCGCAGCTCAATAACTTCTTACACCTGCCCGTGCAGAGCGGCTCGGATCGTATTCTGGCTGCCATGAAGCGCGGTCATACTGTGCTCGAGTACAAGCAGAAGCTGCGCAAGCTCAGAGCGGTGCGGCCTGACATCTGCATTTCGACGGACCTCATCATCGGCTTTCCGGGTGAGACGGATGACGATTTCGTGGCGACCATGAACCTGGTGGCGGAGGTGGGCTTTGACCAGTCGTTCAGCTTTATCTATAGCCGCCGCCCGGGAACTCCCGCCGCGGCGCTGCCGGACGAGGTGCCGCACGCGATCAAGCAGCAGCGGCTCGAGCTCCTGCAGAAGCGCTTGAACGGCCAGGCGCGCGCCATTTCCCAGACCATGGTCGGCAGCCGGCAACGCGTGTTGGTCGAGCGCCCGGCCAAGCGCAACCGCGAGCAGCTGGCGGGCCGAACGGACAACAATCGCTGGGTGAATTTCGATGGTCCTGCGGACCGGCCGATGTCTCTCATCAACAATTTTGCCGATGTCATCATTACCGAAGCCATGCCGAACTCTCTGCGCGGGCGATTGGCCGCCGATGGGGTGCCGTGAGCTCGGCGCCGACGACCCGCGACGTGCTGCTCGCCCCGGCGGACAACATCCGATTGGTGGAACTGTGCGGTCCGCTCGACGGGCACTTGCATCAGATCGAGGCTAGGCTCGGAGTAGAAGTCAGGCGGCGCGGCAATCGATTCCAAATCATCGGCCTGCCCGCTGCAATCAAGCGTGCGGAGACAGTGCTGCTGGGGCTTTACACGCGAGCGCAGCGCGAACCCGTGGATTCCGAACGAGTGCACATTGCGCTGCAAGAACTGGATATGGACAGCAATAATAATATGGACGCGAAGGCGGATTCGGATGAGCTCAAGGTGCAAACCTCGCGCGGCACGGTGCGCGCGCGCGGCCCCAATCAGACTGAATATCTCAACAATGTCCGCAGCCATGATTTGACTTTCGGCATCGGGCCCGCGGGCACCGGCAAGACCTATCTGGCCGTGGCCTGTGCGGTCGAGGCGCTGCAAGCGGAGAAGGTCAGGCGCATTGTGCTGGTGCGCCCGGCGGTGGAAGCGGGCGAGCGGCTGGGATTTCTGCCCGGAGATCTGTCGCAGAAGGTCGATCCGTATCTGCGTCCCATGTACGACGCGCTATACGAAATGATGGGCTTCGAACGGGTCGCCAAGCTGATCGAGCGCAATGTGATCGAAGTGGCGCCGCTGGCCTTCATGCGCGGCCGGTCTTTGAACGACTCGTTCGTGATATTGGATGAAGCTCAAAACACCACCAACGAACAGATGAAAATGTTCCTGACTCGCATCGGCTTTGGCTCCAAGGCCGTGGTCACCGGCGACATCACGCAAGTCGATTTGCCGAATTCAAAACAGTCCGGCCTGCGCACCGTGATCGACATATTGCGCGGCGTGCGAGGCATCGCTTTCACCATGTTCAGCTCGCGGGACGTGGTGCGCCATCCGCTGGTGCAGAGAATCGTTCAAGCCTATGAGGCGAGCGCACCCGACGACGCTCCTTGATGCCTGCGTTGAGGCTCGAATGCGACGTGAGCTATGCGGCGCGCAAGCCTTGGGTGCCGAGCGTGCGGCAGCTGGCGAAATGGACCGGCGCGACACTTAGCTCCGCCACACTGGCCGTAGCGCCGGCGGCGCTGGCGCGCGGCCGACGAGCCGTGGCGCTCTCAATCCGGGTGGTGGGATCCGCGCGCAGCCGCAGTTTGAACTTGCAGTACCGCCATAAAAACAGGCCGACCAATGTGTTGTCCTTCGACGGCGCCGGTGCGGCGCCTGACGGCCGATATTTTCTCGGTGATCTCGTGATCTGCGCGCCAGTCGTGGCTCGTGAAGCTCTAATCCAGGGAAAAACCCTCGAGTCACACTGGGCGCACATGACCGTGCACGGCGTGCTGCATCTGCTCGGATTGGACCACGAGAGCCACGGCGAGGCCGCCAAAATGGAGGCCAAAGAGGTTCAAATCCTTGATCGGCTTGGCTTTTCGGACCCGTATCGCTGATCGAGTATCCTTAAGCACGCATGTCAGAACAACCCCAAGGCGGCACCACAGGCCGCTGGTTAAAACGCATTACCCAGTCGATGTCTGGTGAGCCGCGCGATCTCGCCGAACTCATTGAGGATCTGCGCGAAGCCAGTGAGCGCGGTCTGTTCGACGGCGACGCGCTGGTCATGCTCGAGGGGGTCCTGGCGGTGGCTGACATGCAAGTTCGCGACATCATGGTGCCGCGCTCGCAAATGGTGTTCGTCGAACGCGACGAGTCCCCCGGCAAGCTGGTCGAGCTGGTGGTGGAGTCCGGACATTCGAGATTTCCGGTAATCGGGGAAGATCGCGATCAAATTCTCGGCATCCTGCTGGCGAAGGATTTGCTGCGGCTGCAAGCCGCAGGCGATGAGAGTTTCGAAATTCGTGAGTACATGCGGCCAGTGGTGTTCGTTCCCGAGAGCAAGCGCCTCAACGTGTTGCTCAAGGAATTTCGCCGCAGCCACAATCACATCGCCATGGTCGTCGATGAATATGGCGGCGTGTGCGGACTGGTCACCATCGAGGACGTCATCGAGCAAATCGTCGGCGAGATCGACGACGAGCATGACGTCGAGGATGATCAGACGATCCGCAAGGAGGGCGCCAAGGAATTCACCGTGCGCGCGCTCACGCCCATCGCCGATTTCAATCACTACTTTGGCACCGCGTTCTCCGACGACGAATACGACACCATCGGCGGCTTGCTGATGCAGGAGTTCGGACGATTGCCGCGCCGCGGAGAAACCATTCAAGTCGGTGAATTGGAGTTTCGAGTCTTGCGCGCCGATCGCCGCCGCATCGATCTGCTGCGCGTCATCACGCCCACCGAGATTGAGCCGCCCGCCCCCGACGAGTCCGCACCTTGAGCTTCGACTCGCGCGGCCCTTCCGCCGCGCAGCAAAAGCAGGCCCTGTGGCGGCTGGCAGCGGCAGTGGTCGTCGGCGCTTCGCTCAATCTGGCGTTCGCGCCGTTCGGCTTGTGGCCGATCGCCCTACTGGCGCCGGCGCTGCTGATTGCGTTGATTCGCGGCCTGCCGCCGCGTCGCGCGGCTTGGACCGGCGCCGCATTCGGCGTTGGGCTGTTCGCATTCGGCACTTACTGGCTTTATACCTGCCTGCATGTGATTGGCTTGGTACCGATTTGGCTGACCATGTTCTTGCAGGCGGCGTTGGTCGCGTTGATGGCGTCCTATTCGGCCGCGCTGTGCTACCTGGCGAATCGCTACTGGCTCAAAGTCGGTGCGACACGAGCCTGGCTGGTGCTGCCTGCGTTGTGGGTGCTGCTCGAATGGCTGCGCGGCTGGGCTTTGAGCGGCTTTCCGTGGCTGTCATTGGGCTATGCGATGACCGATTCGCCGCTGATGGGCTGGGCGCCGCTGTTCGGCATCTACGGGGTGACGTGGGTCGCCGCCGTGATCGCAGTCGCCGCCAATGTGATGCTGATGCCAGGCGTTACTGCTGCGCGGCGTCTGGCGGCGCTCGCGGCCGTCGTGTTGTTGTTCGGCGGCGGGGCGTTGCTCGAGCGTCATGATTGGACCCGCGCCACCGGCGCACCGATCTCGATTGCCGCCGTGCAAGGCGCGGTGCCGCAGGATCAGAAATGGCAGGCAAAGAATCGCGACGAAACCATGCAGCGATATTCGCAACTCACCGCCGATGCGTGGGGCGCGCGGCTCATCGTCTGGCCCGAGGCGGCGCTGCCCATACTCGCCAGCGAGATTCCCGATTATCTACGGCGGCTACAGGAACTGGGGCGCGCTCACGGCTCCGACTTCGCGATTGGACTCGTGAACTATGTGCCGGCCAGCAAGAAGTATTACAACGGGCTGTTGGTGCTGAGCGATGCCGGCGGCGGCTGGTATTACAAGCGGCACTTGGTGCCCTTCGGCGAGTATTTTCCGGTGCCTGGATTCGTGCGCTCCTGGATGCGGCTGATGAGTTTGCCGTATACCGATATCACTGCCGGAGACAATCACCAGCCGATCTTGAGTGCCGCGGGACAGAAGCTTGGGCTGACGATTTGTTATGAAGATGCCTTCGGCAGCCAACAGCTGCGGGTGTTACCGGAGGCGACGCTGTTGATCAACGTCACCAACAATGCGTGGTTCGGCGATTCCACAGCGACACATCAACATTTGCAGATCGCCCGCATGCGCGCGCTCGAAGCCGGACGCTACTTGGTCGTCGCCGCGAATGACGGCATCACCGCGGCCTTGGGACCGCATGGAGAGATCGTCGCGCGCCTGCCGCAGTTCCAAAAGGGCGTGCTGCGCGCGGAGGTGCAGCCGATGACAGGACTTACTCCCTATGCGCGCTTCGGCAATTACCCCGTCGTGATGGGCGCGGCGTTGTTGCTGGGCGTGGCCGTGTGGCGGCGCAGGCGATGCGCTTAAGAGCCAACTCGCGCGGCACGCATCGCCGGGTCAATGTCGAGCTTCAGTACTCATGTGTGGGCTCAAGCCAAGCACCGCAGCGGTCCGTGCTCTGAGCCATTCAGAGCCCGGCATTCCGGGATGATCCACGGTGTTGCGGGCCGGATCGAAGTACTCCAAAAGAGAGGCAAACGCCAATCCGCCCGTGCGATTGAGCCGGGGGCATCAGGTCAATATCGATAGCTGAATGTCACTCCTACGGTACGGGGCCGCACCGTGAGGCCGTAAAATAACGGGTCGCCGAGGTTGTCGTGATAGAGACCCAAGGGCGGCGTGTCATTGAGAATGTTGTGCGCAAAGAGCGAGATGTCCATGCCTGCGATTTTGGTTCCGAGTCGTGCTCCCAGCAGGCGAACGGCTGGGTCCGCGAACGAATCTGGATCGTAGATTGTGACGTTGCGAGGATTTCGCGTGGGCGTCATTCCCGTGTCTTTGGCCGTGTACGTATAGTCCACGCGAAGGTACGAGTCGAAATTGAACGCCTGAAAATCAAATCGAGTCGACACGCCCACATTCCATGGCGAAACGCCCAGCGAATCTCCGTCGCTTGCGATGATGGGCCGAATGCCTGTGGTTCTTTCCGGGCTCCCCAGCGCATCGGATGAGAATTTGGCATCAGTATAGCTTCCCGTCAGGAACCATGACCAGTTGTCGAGCGCACGCAACTCGGCCTGCAATTCAGCGCCCTTGACGGTGGCGGTTCCGAGATTGTCGGTGTAGGAGGTGGTCAAGCAACCGTTGTTGTTGACGTTTTGTTGAATGTCCTTCCAGTCGATGTAGAAGACGCTGGCCTCGGTGCGCACCCTGCCGTCCATAAAGCGATTCTTGGCGCCAAGCTCATAACTCCACAAATTGTCGGCTCCGTAGGCCAGCGGCGCGGTGACGCCAGCCGGACAGCCCGGCTTGCCAGAAGCCACCGAGGGATTATTCACTCCACCTTCGCGTGTTCCCTTCGATGCCGAGAAGTAGTACAGATCGTGTGCGTCGCCCTCGTATGAGACGCCGATCTTCGGCGTCACGGGAGTTGTCGTCGGTGCCGATCCCTGTTCTTGGACAAATTTTGTCGAGGCGGTCAACGCGCCATCCTCGTCGCGACGGTAGTCGAGCGTATCTCGCGCAATACGGACCCCCAAAGTCGCTTTCCAATTCGCCGCGAACGAATAGTCTGCTTGACCGAATAAAGCGGTCTGTTTGTCCGTTGCCCACTGGTGAATTGCATAGCTGTAAATGCCGTTCACGAGTCCCTCGCCGAAAGCATCCTCTAGCGGCAGCCCGTAGGCGGCCAAAGAGAGGGCCGGCAGCAACGGATCGACGACGTATTGGTCCGCATAGAGCCGCGAATTCTGGTACAGAGCACCGACCACCCACTGAAGCGCGCTGTCACTCTGCGTCGATTGCAATCTGACCTCTTGGGTGAGTGAATTCTGACGCACATGAAACAGGGAATTGGCCCGATAGTTCGGCAATATCGCGTCGGGAGTCGGGCTCCCGTCGCCTACGAGCGCCGTCCAGAGAAATTCGGAGTAATCCTCGGATCTATACAGATCGCGATAGAAAAATGACGTATCCGAGATGAGTTCCATCCCCTGCATCTGCCACTCGACCTTTACCGAAGGAAGGGTGAAGGTGTCGCGCGTGGGGGTGGGTTCGGTATAGCCGTTCTTGAAGTCGTGCTTACTTGGATTCGATTCGTCGAGCCAGTAGTAGTCGTCGTTGTCGCGACTCTTTTTCTGATAGTAGATCGCGGGCGTTACGCTCAATTGATCCGTGGCAGCCCACTTGACGGCCGCGCGTAGAACGGTGGTATCGGTGAAGTTGATCGCCTTGTCGGCCACTGCGGTCTGATCGAACGGCTGACGATCGATGAACCCGCCGCTGCGTTGATAAAAAGCACTCACCCTGAAACCCAGCGTGCCGTCGACGACCGGGCCGCCCGCCGCGGCGCCCATCTCGTAACTCGGATCTCCGCCGCTGGTCGAACTACCTTCCGCGCGTGCGTAGCCCGAATACTTGTGTAAATCCGGTTCCGGAGTGATGAAGCGGACCGTGCCGCCCATGGATCCGGTTCCAAAAAGAGTTCCTTGCGGTCCTTTCAGGACTTCTACACGCTCCAGATCGAATATCTGCGGAAAAGCATTCTCGGTAACGACGCCTTTCGAGCGAACCTGAACCGGCGTGTCGTCGATGTAAACGCCGGTTGTCGAGGCTCCCACCTCCGAAAGAACGCCGCGGATGGCGATGTCATTGATATACCCCGCCTTGGAGGGCGCAAACGTCAATCCCGGCGTGAATCGAGACACATCATCGATGGTCTTGATTCCCTGCTCATCCATTCGCGCCTGAGAGAAGGCGGTGATGCTGATCGGGATCTTGTCGGCCGACTCTTCCCTGCGCGTGGCCGTTACCGTGATCTCCTCGAGGTCTGCGGAGGCGGCAGCGGCGTTCGATGCGGCTGCGGTTTCCGCCGCATGCACGGCCGGCGCGCAAACGGCTACAACGAGCAGGCTCGCCAGCGCGGCGGCGCCGCCCAACGCGCGTTGTCCGCAATTCGGCGCTAAACCCGGATCGCCTGATAGGTTGGTGACGGTGGTCATGGCATCCCCGATTGGTTGATGGTCGCAAGTGCAGCGCGACACCGAATCGGGACCCGCGTCCGCGCACCCAAGCAATCACGCTTTGAGCGGGCATCATCCATCGCAGGAGCTTGATTTGGGAGACTGTAAAATCTGTCTACAGAATTAAGGTGGGGCTTAACGTCATTCGGCGGGACGCCACGGGTTGGGGCGGAAATGCTCCTGCAGCAGGCTTAAGAACGCATTGGCACGCGCGGTGCGTCCACCGCGCTTGCCCAGAAGCGCGACCACATCTGCCGCGGGAAGCCGGTAGCGCGACAGGACGCGCTTCAACCTGCCTTCCGTCACGTCATCGGCGACGTCCCATTCTGAGCGCACCATGACGCCAAGACCCGCCAGAGCCCAGGCACGAACGGCCTCGCCGTCGTTGCTCGACATGGCGGGAGCAATGCGCACGGGTATGGTCTTTCGGTGGCGATCGACGAAACGCCACAAGGTCACATCTTCATCGTTTTGCCGCAACGCCAGACAGGTATGCGACGCGAGGTCCGCTGGCTTGGCAGGCTCACCCCTGGCCTTCAGATAAGCGGGGGACGCGCACGCCATGCGGTCGTTGGCCGCGAGCCGCACCATCACCAGGGAGGAATTCTTCAATTCACCAATGTGGACGATGAGATCCCAATTATGTTCATCGGCAACCGCCGGCCGGTCCGTTAGGGTGAGCGTGATGGTCACCGCGGGGTTCTGTTTCCTGAATGCGGCGGCAATCGGCGCAATATAGCGGCGGCCGAATCCCAATGGAGCCGCGATCCTAAGATGGCCGCTCACGGTATCTCTTCGCTCACCCAGCATATCGAAGATCTGGTCCAAGTCCTCAAGGACGATGCGGGCCCGATCGAGCAACAGGTGCCCTTCCTCCGTCAAGCGCAGATGGCGGGTGGTGCGATCCACCAGCCGGCAGCGTAAACGGCTCTCCAGCTGATTCAGACGCTGGGTTACCGCGGATCTTGAAACATCGAGGGACCGAGAAGCTGCCGCCAAGGATGGTGATCGCGCGACCGCCACGAAGAATCGCAGATCGTCGGAGCTCAAATCGGAATGACGGGCCACAAATCCTCCCCCAAACGCCGCGGGCAGCGGGCAAACAGTCAACGGCGGTTTACAGACGTGAGCCAGTGAGTCCCACATCAATAAAAGACTGTAGCAATTTCCCTCTTCGAAGGATATTGGCCGGCCGTGATCTCCAGAGTTGTTAAGCCTGGTCTAAACTCAGATGACAGTCCGAGCGGTCTCCCCATACGCACGGGGGCGATGGATGATGCGTCCAGACGATTCTCAATACCGTATGTTCTTTCCAGCCAAGAGCACTGCAAGCATGTCCCGTGCACACTTCCGCCCGTCCGCCAAGGTGTGGTTCGCCTCTGCGGCCTTGGGTGCCGTAAGCGCTGCCGCGCCGAATTTTGCGTCTTCCGCACCACGCCCGGCAGCCGCGGACCTCGTCGTGATGGACGCCAAGATCTACACGGCCGATTCGACACATACGGTCGCCGAGAGTCTGGCCGTGCGTCGCGGTAAGTTCGTGTATGTCGGCTTGGCCGGCGGCGCACGCGCATACGTAGGCCCCCACACGACCGTCGAAAGCCTTGCGGGGCGGCTGCTGTTGCCGGGCCTGTTCGATTATCCGTTCAAGGTGGCGACCGCGGTAACCCGGCGTCTCCCGGGCCAACCGCCACAAAACCCTGCACAGGCGATTTCCATACGCGATGTCATCGATGCGTACACGATCAACGGCGCCCGATTCTTGAGCCGGGACGGCGAAGCCGGTTCGATAGAAACCGGAGAGCGGCACAATGAGCGCAATTGACGATAGGACGCGCACGCTCTACGACAAGCTCGTCGACGCTCATACTGTGCGCAGCATCGACGACAGCCACGTTCTCTTGTACGTCGACCGCCATATCATCAACGAATACACCAGTCCACAGGCGTTCGCCGGGCTGCGGGAATCCGGCCGGCGGGCATGGCGCCCTGAGGCGTCCTTCGCCATCGTCGATCATGTAAACCCGACCGCTGCGCATCGAACGCGCGCCATCGCCGACGCCGAGGCGGCCCGTCAGGTCGACTACTTCGAGAGTAACTGCACAGAATTCGGCATCGAACTCGTGGGAGTTCTCGATGCGCGTCAAGGCATTGAACACGTGGTCGTCCCGGAACTGGGTATTGCGCTTCCCGGAATGGTCATTGCATGCGGCGACAGCCACACGACCACTTATGGCGCCGTAGGCGCATTGGGGTTCGGCATCGGTACCTCCGATGTTGAACATGTACTGGCCACGCAAACGGTTGTGTATACGCGCCTGCGCAATATGCGCATCCGCATCGAGGGGCGGCTGCCTGTGGGAGTCACGGCAAAGGATGTGGTGATGACCATCATCGTGCGCATCGGTGTCGCGGGAGCGACCGGCTATGCGGTGGAATTTACCGGGTCTGCCATCGATGCGCTGGACCTTTCCGGGCGAATGACTGTCTGCAATATGATCGTCGAGGCCGGCGCACGTGGCGCGCTCATCGCGCCCGACTCAACGGTTTTCGACTACCTCGAGCGGCGGCCGCGGGCCCCGCGCGGCAACGCATGGCGCGATGCGCGGCGGGCGTGGGAGTCTTTGCACAGCGACTCCGAGGCCGTATTCGAGAAGGATATTATCTTGGATGCAGGGGAGATCGTACCGTTGGTGAGTTGGGGAACGAGTCCGGATCAGGTGGTCGCAATCACAGAATGCGTACCCGACCCGGCGCTGGAGTCGGATGCCATCCGCCGCAGGGGGATGGAGCGTGCGCTTGAATATATGGATCTCAAATCAGGCTCGCCGATCGAATCGGTGCGGATCGACCGCGCGTTTATCGGCTCTTGCACCAATGGTCGGATCGAGGACCTGCGGTCGGCGGCGCACATTTTGAAGGGTCGCAAGGTGGCAAGCCATGTGCGCGCCATGGTAGTTCCTGGCTCGAGCCAAGTGCGGGCCGCCGCAGAAGAAGAAGGCTTGGATCGGATTTTCTCCGCGGCCGGCTTCGAATGGCGGCAATCGGGTTGCTCCATGTGCCTGGCGATGAATGACGATGCACTGGCCCCAGGCGAGCGATGCGCCTCAAGCACGAATCGAAACTTCGAGGGGCGGCAGGGCCGCGGCGGACGCACGCACCTGATGAGTCCCGCCATGGTCGCTGCGGCGGCGGTGGCGGGCAAGCTCGCCGATGTGCGCAGCTTTGACCAGGATTAATGCCATGGAGCCGCTCATTGAAGTCGCCGGTGTTGCGGCGCCGCTGCCACAGGCCAACGTCGACACGGATGTGATCATGCCGAAGCAATTTCTCAAGGGCATTACGCGCGATGGACTGGCGCGAGGCTTGTTTTATGACCTTCGATTCGATTCTGCGGGGCGCCCACGCGAGGATTTCATTCTCAACCAGTCTGCTTATCACGATCCTGCGATACTCATCGTGGGTCCCAACTTCGGCTGCGGTTCGAGCAGGGAGCACGCCGTTTGGGGCCTGAAGCAATTCGGCGTGCGCTGCCTTCTTGGCGCGAGCTTCGCCAGCATATTTCAGGATAATTGCTTCAGAAATGGAGTGCTTCCCATCGCCCTGTCCGTCGATCAAGTAGGGCGGTTGCAGGGGATCTGTTCCGACCCGACCCGCAATCGTCTGCGTGTGGACCTGCTGCATCAGTGCATCAGCGCGCACGACGGGGTAACGATGTCATTTGATTGCGATGCGCTGCGGCGCGATGATCTGTTGAATGGGCGCGATGCGATCGCATCGACGTTGCAGTTTTGCGCCGATATCCGAGATTTCGAACGGGTCCACTGGGCGTCCAAGCCCTGGCTCATGCCGGTACGCTCTTGAGTTCCGGAAAATGGCGAGGATGGGCGAAGTTGTCTTCAGTGTTTCGGAGCGCCTTGATAGGGACTCGTTCGGTCATAAAGCTTGGAGAATCGGAATGTCAATCAAGATAATAGCTTTTTCAACGGCGGCGGCCTTGCTGGTTCTCTTCAACGTCGCACAGTCCGCGCCTGAGCGCCTCTTACTGGTGCGGGCCGACACCGCGCAGGGCGCCGTCGAGGGCGAGGCGCGGGGCAAGGTAGTGTCATTCCTCGATATACCCTACGCAGCTCCGCCCATGGGGGATCTGCGCTTTCGCGCACCTCAGCCGCCTGCGGGTTGGTCCGGCGTCAGACCGGCTGTCGACATGGGTCCCGCGTGCCCGCAACTTATTGATTCCGATCCGACGGAAAATAGCGAGTCTGTAATGGCAGAAGATTGCCTCAGCCTGAATATCTGGACGCCTCGAGTGGATGCCGGCAGACGGCCCGTGATGTTTTGGATACACGGCGGCGCTTATGTCGTTGGGGCGGCTCGAAACACCTGGTATCAGGGCGATCGTCTTGCCGCTCACGGCGATGTAGTCGTCGTGACCATCAATTACCGGCTCGGTGCTTGGGGATTTCTCGCACTGGGCTCTTTTGACAAGAGTTATGCCGTTAGCGCCAATGCTGGAGTTCTCGATCAAATTGCGGCGCTTCGTTGGGTGAAGAACAACATCGCTCGATTTGGCGGTGATCCTGATAACGTGACCATATTCGGCGAATCGGCAGGCGCTTCCAGCGTGGGTAATCTGTTGGCCATGCCGCAAGCGAAAGGCCTCTTTTCAAAGGCCATCCTCGAGAGCGGCTTGCCTTCACGCGGATCCCCGGAAGCACCTCGGCGCAGGGAGCAAATGGCCACCGAATTCATGAAATTGGCAGGCGTTCGCTTGCCCGCCGAACTTAAGACGAAATCTATGGCTCAGCTGTTAAAGGCCCAAGAGCGGTTGTTCGCGTCACACGGTGACATCGGAAGCTTCGGGCCGTCAATCGACGGTGTAGTCATCAAGGATGAGCCTTTCGCTGCGGTGCTGGAAGGTCGCGCCAGTCGGGTTCCCATTTTGATCGGTACCACGCTGCAGGAGATGCGATACTTTTCAACCGCGGAAGACCTTGGCATCGAAAGCAAGCCGCGCAATCTTCTACTGACCCAACTCTCTTCGGTTGTAGGGGCCGGTCGTGCTCCGGAGGTCCTCGACGTTTACCAACGCTTGTATCCCGACTGGGGAGATACGGTGGTACAAATCGCCTCCGACGCGCTGGAGCGCTTGCCGTCTATACGGCTGGCCGAGCGTGTCGCAGCCCATCAACCGGTGTACATGTATCTCTTCACCTACATATCGAATTCCACTTATAAGAAATTCGGCTCCGCGCACGCGATGGAACTGCCTTTTGTCTTCGGCACAGTGGACCTTCCAGAAACCATCGTGTTCACCGGGCGTGATCCACGACGGTATGAACTGGCGGACCGCGTCATGGAATCCTGGTCTGCCTTTGCCCGCAGCGGCAATCCGACCACAAAGGAAGGTCCCAACTGGCCCATATACGATCCCGTCCGCCGCACGACCATGGAGCTGGGACCGCAGATCCGCACCGTCGACGATCCGTTGTCGGAGCAGCGGAAGATTTGGGGCGATGCGTCGACGATTGTGGGCCGGGCGTGGGCCCTGTTGACGGAGAACTAGGTGGTGAGGGCTTCGGAGCCGCATACGCTGGCCGGTTGAGCGTGACGACAAAGTCCACCTCACGCTTTTCTTCGAAACAGCGTTGAGATACCGTCCTAGAGAGTATTCGCGCCCAGGCCGCCGAAGCGCCTTTGCCGCCCGCCATAGTCCTCGAGTGCACAGCGCAAGCGCTGTTCGTCGAAGTCCGGCCACAGGCATTCGCTGAAGTGCAGTTCGGCAAACGCAGACTCCCAGAGCAGGAAATCGCTGAGGCGCCGCTCGTTGCCGGTGCGAATCAGCAGGTCGACTTCGCCGGCCGGATAAGTGCAATGATCGACTTCATGCAGCAGTCGATGAAACTCGGCGCCGGTCAGATCGACGTCGAGACCGGCGCGCTGCGCCGCCTGCACGATGCTGTGTTGCGAGGAGTAGTCGACGGCGATACGCAACAGCATTCCGGAGCCTGCCGCGCTCGAGCGTTCACTTTGCTCGATGGATCGCAGCAGGTTCTCGCTCAGCCGGTCGCGCCGTCCTATGACGTTGATCCGAATCGACTGTTCCACGCAGCGGCGCGTTTCGGTAAATAGGTACTGGCCGAACAGGTGCATCAGCGCCGCGATTTCCGCGGGAGGGCGCGACCAATTAGCAGATGAAAAGGCATACAGGGTGAGAGTTTTGATGTTCGCTCGTGCCGCGGCTTCGACAGTGGTGCGCACGGCCTTCGCACCTTCGATGTGGCCCGCAGATCGGGGCAGGCCGCGCTGCGTTGCCCAGCGGCCGTTTCCGTCCATGATGATGGCGACGTGCATGGCTTCAGGCGCGCCGGGTGGCCTTGATTACGGCCTCGATGTGCTCGAGATAGCGCAGTAAGGCTTTCTTGCCCACCTGCGTAATTCGGTACATGGATTTCGGCCTGCGAGCCTCGAAGGATTTCGTGCAAATGACGTAGCCCGCTTCCTCGAGCTTGCGCGCATGAGCACTCAGGTTGCCGTCGCTGACGTCGAACAAGGACTTGAGTTCGTTGAAGGTGAGCTGCTCGTTCATGGCCAGCGCGCTCATGATGCCGAGCCGCACCCGTTCGTAAATCAGGCGATCGAAGCCGGCATCGTCGTTGCCAGGCACCGAACGCGGTACCGCCAGGGGCTTCTGAGGCTTGGGCGAGGCAGGCCCGGCTGACTCGCCGCGCTTGTCGGCATAGGACTTAAGGGGCATCGGCCACACGTCCGATCAAGTGCCCGAAGACAATGTGCAAAACGCCGAATCCCAGGCCGAGCATGGCGGTATTTGCCGATGCGGGCAGAGCAAACGCTATCGCTCCCAGGATGACGAACAGCGCGCCCATGATGCCGACCAACCGAGTAATCCCGGCGCTGGTTACCGTGCTAGCGGATAGCACCGCACAGCCGTAAAGCAGCAGCCACATCCCGGGAATGACGCTTGGCACGCCGACGGCAAATAGCACCCAAGTCAACACGGCGCCGGCGAGCAGCGCCGGACACAGACAGAGCAGAAATTTCCGGGCCGGTCCCCAATATCGAGCATGACCGTTGCGCCCGATCTGGCGCGCCACCAATGCACCGCCAAAGGTCAGCGCGATGCCGACGGCGCAGAGCCAGATGCCGAGCCAGTGAGGCGCCCAGCGCGGGAACGACACCACGACCGCCGCGAGCAAGCCGACGATGCCCATGACAATGCCGGCCATTCCGGGCACGTCCATGGAACTGGAGGATTCGATGGAGGCGCGGATGTACGCCAGCGTGCCGAGTGCACGGCTCTCGATGGCCGCCGGGGCTTTCGAATGAATGGGAATGACTGGATTCTACCTTGCGATGAAATCAGCTTAAGGGACTGAACTGTACCGCGTCAAGTACTCTAGAATACAGAGTGAAGTGTGACGGAGGTCACAAATCGACGGACCTCATCGTCGCGCCCTTGCTGTTGCGACGGGCATGAATCCCGGGGATCTCGAAGCAAAGGTTGAGCCGGTTGAGGGAGATGAGCGGCTCCAGCCAACGGCAATTTCTTTGTCGTGAGCGGTGCTACTCGAACAGCGCCTTCATGCGTGCGTCGCGCCGCAGTCCGCCATACAGGTCGAATACCCGGTCGATCCAGGCGCGCAGCGTGTCGTCGTGGGAGAGCATGGGCAGAGTGCTGACGCTCGCCACCCAGCGGAAGGCACCGAGTACGATGTAGTCGGCGTAATTCGGCGCGCCGCCCCCGACGTAGGGGAAGCGCTCCAGATATGCACGCAATGGCGTCAACGCATCGCGGAGCGCGGGCAGGCGCGCCGCACGATCCGCGGCGAATTCCTCCAGAGTTGCGCCCTTCAGTCGCAGCTCGCGCGTGCGCCGAAAGTACGGCCGATCTTCCGGCCGCGCGGCGTTGTGAATATCCAGCACGTAGACGCCGAACATCTTGCGCATGATCTCGGCGCTAAACCAGGCATCGGTGAGGCGGACCATGGCGAGTTCGGCCGGGCCCGAGAAAAGTGCCGGCGCACCCGGAAATGCCCGATCCAGGTATTCCGCAATGTCCCAGCTCTCGGACATCACGGTAGTGCCATGCTCGATAATGGGAACGGTCTTGTATCGTCCGCCGAAAATTTTGGGAATTTCGGTGAAGCCAACCGGCATCGGTTCGCAGGCTATACCCTTATGAGCGAGGGCATAGCGGATACGCCACACATAGGGGCTGGCCGAACATCCATTGTCGAGCACGAGTTCGTAGAGCCGGATGCTGCCAGCTGCGGATGTCAATGTCGCACCGTGTAGGCCACCTAAACTAATCTTCGACCGAAAGTAAACTTTGACCGAGAGTGCAAAGAATATCGCGGACCGATTCCGAAATGTTACCTTTCGCAGCTGCAAACTCGCGCGCGGCGCAGCTCAAGAATAGGGATTCCCATGCGACACAAGGTGTTGATCGGTATTTGGCTGAGCGCTTTCGCGTCGTTGGCAGCTGCGCAGCCGCCGCCGCTGCTCCCCGAGGCGGACGTGGTGGCGCTGGCGAACGAACTGAGCGGCGAGACCGCCAAGAGGAACTTGGAGGGACTGGCGCGATTTCACCGGCAGCGCGGCTCTCAAGGGTTTCATTCGGCGGCCGAGTTGGTGTCGGAGAGGTCAAGGGCCTACGGTCTTAGCGACGTGCAGATACTGCAGTTTCCGGCCGATGGAAAAATTGTGTACGGTACGCAGCGTTCGCGGCAGGCCTGGGACGCAAGCGCGGGTGAGCTGTCTAAGATCGAGGGCCAGAACAGCATCAAGCTCGCCAGCTACGCCGCCGAGCCTATAGTGCTGGCGGAGGACAGCGAAAGCGCCGATGTGACCGCGGACCTGGTCGATGTGGGCGATGGCTCCCAGGAAGGCGATTACGCCGGCAAAGACGTCAAGGGAAAAATCGTGCTCGCTGCGGCGCAACCCGGCGAGGTGCAAGAGTTGGCGGTGGGAAAATTCGGCGCCGCAGGCATCGTGAGCTATGCGCAGAACCAGAAGACGGCTTGGTCGGGCGAGAATGACAATTTGATTCGCTGGGGGCACCTGGAGTCATTTTCGCCGAACAAGACCTTCGCCTTCATGGTGTCACTCAGGACCGCTCGCGGGATGCGGGAGCGGCTACGCGCCAAGGAGTCGATTCGCTTGCATGCGGTAGTAGTGGCCGGCCAGCACCCGGCATTCTACGAAGTGGTCACCGCCGTCATTCCGGGATCGGATCCACGGCTGCAGGATCAGGAAATCGCGTTCTCCTGTCACTTGGATCATCAGCGGCCGGGCGCCAATGACAATGCCAGCGGCTGCGTCACCATTCTCGAGGTGGCGCGAACGCTGCAGGCCTTGATCGGCGCCGGCAAACTGGCGCGACCCGCGCGCAGCATCCGCTTCATTTGGCCCCCGGAGGTTGAGGGTACGGTGACGCTGCTCAATGCCAGACCGGAATTCGCCCACCGGATCAAAGCCGTGGTGCACATGGACATGGTCGGCGGCGGCCCTGAAACCAAGGCGGTGTTCCATGTGACGCGCGGGCCGATGAGTCTGCCGTCATTCGTGCACGATGTGGCATGGGCCTTCGCCGACTGGGTGAACCGGGAGTCGTATCAGTTCGCGGCCAGCGGCGCCGCCGCCTACCCGCTGATCGCCCCGGAGGGCGGTCGGGAACCGTTGCGTGCCATGTATTCGGCATTTTCCATGGGCAGCGATCACGAGGTGTACCAGGATTCCTCTTTCGGTATCCCGGCCATCTACATGAACGATTGGCCCGATCGCTACATTCATACCAACTTAGATACGGCCGCCAATATCGATCCCACCAAGCTAAAACGTGCGGCGCTGATCGGCGCGGCGAGCGGCTATTTCCTGGCGAACCTTTCGCCGCGCGACGGTGCGGCAGCGGGTCGGGCCATCGCCTCAGGGAAAATGCTCCGAGCCCTGACGGCGATGGACCGCCGCACGGCCCAGGGACCGATCGACGACTATGAACACGCAGTACTCAACTCGCTGGATGCGTTCATCGGCGGTGCGCCAAGCAAATCGCAGGGGGTCAAGTCGCGCACCAAGGGGGAGGGTGGGATCATTTATCGAAGGCGAGTCGAACCACGCGGCCCCCTGACGGTGTTCGGGTACGATTATTTTGCCGAACATGCCAAGTCAGTCGGGGTGGCGACGCCGAAGCTGCTGAGCTACGAGGGTGCCTGGGGAGCCGGGG
This sequence comes from Gammaproteobacteria bacterium, assembly GCA_040002315.1. Lineage (GTDB taxonomy): Bacteria > Pseudomonadota > Gammaproteobacteria > Steroidobacterales > Steroidobacteraceae > Bog-1198. The sequence continues at coordinate 32,824 of JBDUEQ010000112.1, read as the reverse complement.
AGGAGTACGCCTATGAGGCGTTGAACTTCGCCGACGGAAAGCACAGCGCACGGCAGATTGCGGATGAATTATCGGCGGAGTACGGCCCGGTGCCGCCGGCTTTGGTCTTTGAGTACCTACAGGCGCTAAAGCGGATCGGCCTGCTGGAATAGTTTCGGGCGACTCAGGTCGCGAGCGTTTCGATCATCGAGCGGTAGTCGGCGAGCCCGGGGGTCTTCAGTCCGGCCACCTTGCCCTGGTCGTCGCATTGCCGGATAAGCACGGCATCTTTGGCGTAGCGTTCGGTCTCGAACTTCGCTACTTCGAGCGTCGACATCGGGCCGCCCTGGAGCTTGAGAGTGACCACCGAGGCAGGGCTCAGCTTCGCGAAATACTGTTCATCCGTGGCGAGAAGGTAGCGCTTGGCGGGAACGTGCAGGCGCACGGGCTCCGACACTTCCGGGCGAAAGCGCTTCGCCAGCCACTGTCCGCCGATTTGCTCATGATGTGCGTCTGAGGTCCAGTCGGCTAGATCGTCGGGCACATCCTCGACCAGGTGTCCGATGTCATGCAGCAGTGCGGCAACGACGAGAGCAAGCGGCGCCGCGGCGGCCTGTGCAAAATAAGCGGCCTGCAAGGCATGCTCGGTCATTGAGACATCCTCGCCGAAATACGCGCCTGACCCGCGTCTGCTGAAGATGGCGAGAATTTCATCGGTAATGCTCATGAGTCGGCCTCCGCGTGGAATTCACGCCGCAGCAATGCGGCCTCGCTGTATACGCTGTCGCGAGCCAGATAGCAGCCGCGCAAGTGGCGCGGATGCCGCACCGAGGAAAATGCCGCACGGCCGTGCAGGATACGTTGATTGTCGAATGCGACAAGATCGCCGTCCCGCATCCTGATTTGCAAATGAAAGCGCGAGTCGCGCAGCAGCGCGGCGAAGCATCGGTAAGCGGAGTAGAAGGGGCGGGCATCGCGGGCGGCAAGGCGCAGCGGTGCAATCGAACGGCTGTTGTAATGCACGGCGCTGACTTCGCCTGTGCAGGTAAGTTGGATCAGCGGCCTTTCGGCATATAACTCCGCATTCTCGGAGCGGTACAAGAAAGGCACTGCAGTGCGCGTCAAGACGGCGAAGGCCCCGGGAAAGGCGGCGCGCATATGCTCTGCGATGGCGAAGCCATCACCGAACAGGCTGTCCCCGCCGTCGGGAGAGGCAGTCAGTACATGCAGCACCTGAAAGCCGGGCACCGGCTCGCGATAGGGGTTATCGGTGTGCAATCCCAATCCTAAGTCGGAATACGCAAGATTTTCCGGCTGCGGAACCGACCGCACGTCGAATACCTGCCCATAGTTGGTTTCGGAGACTCTTCCTGCCAGCGCTGCGGCATCGAGGATTCCGGCGTCCGTCGCCGGCACGCTGCTCAAGAATGCGATACCGTCCTGCAACAGCCGCGTGAGCCATTGAGTGCGCAGCGGGCGATCGTCTCTCGCCGCACAAAATGTTGCCCAGGCGAAGTCCTGGGCGGCATCGAGATGCGCGCCCTCGAGCCAAAGTTTGGGGGTGAACTCCGGCCGGCGGCCGGCGCGGCTTGCCCCTTGCGCCTGCAGCCATGGCAGTTCAAACATGCCGGCTCGCGGCTCGTTTTCCCATTCGACCTTGATCGCCCCACTATGGACCGTCGCTGCGAGAATTTGCGGATCCTCGGGCAAATCGGCTATATCGATGAGGCGCTGTCCGCTGTGCGCATCCCGATCCTCGCGCAGATTGTCGCGCAGCCACAGGCTGGCAAATTCGCTCAATGTCCCGTCGCTCCATTCGATGTGCAGTGTGTCGGGAAGAGACCAGAGGCGCATTACTGCGGCTTCGTCGTTCATGAGGGGGACTTGCCGCGGGCGGCGGCTCGCGCGTTCAAGATGTAGAGGCATCCGGCGCCGAGCGCCGCCAATGCGCTGACCACGGCGAGGCACACAAATACGCCTTGCCAGCCGAACGCCACTGCGATTCTAGCAACACCCACTACCGCGGCCGCTCCACCCAAATATCCGACTCCGTCGATGATGCCCGATGATGCGGCGCCTGCCTGTTTGCCGCCGAAATCGAGGGCAAAGGCGCCGCCGAGATAAGAATAAGGTCCCAACAGGCAGAAGGCGATGGTGCCGATGGCGATGAGCGGCAGCAGCGAGCCATTGATGCTGGAGCGCATGGTCATCAGGACCAGCAGGGCTACCGCTGCCGCGCTAAGCCCGATAAACATGATGAGCGCGCGCCCGTTCATGCCGAGGCGGTCGCTGAGCCAGCCCGTCACCAGCACGGACACTGCGCCGACGCCGGGGAAAATCCCACTCATGCGCGCGGCGTCGCCGTTGCTGTAACCCAAGTAGTCGCGCAAATACACCGGTGTCCATGCGTTGAAAGTTTCCCGAATTATGGTGCAGCCCAGGGACAGGAGGCAAACCAACAGAAACGCCCGGCTGCGCAACAGCGGCAGCAGCAACTGCCCCACGCTCTTTGGCCGAGATTCCGAACCGGCAAACAGGTTGAGGGGATTGGCCTTTGCCTCGGTGTAACCGGCATTGACGCGCGACTCCCGCAGAAAGAGGAAGTTGACGGCCAGGAACAGGCCCGCGACCGCTGCTGCGAAGTAGAACAGCGCGCGCCAACCGTAGCCGTGGTCGATCAGCATGCCCATCCACTGGCGTGCTGCCGCGTCGCCGACCAGGTAGCTGATGCTCAGGATGCCGATGATCATTCCATAGGAAGAAAAATCGAACCATTTGGAAGATACTTTGACCAGCCCCGCCCAGGCGACGGACTGTGTCAGGCGGTTGCCGATCCAGGCTGCGGTGAATAGCGGCAGGCTGAGCCCGGAAGTGAACAGCAGGGTGAAGATGGTCGCGCCGGCCAGGCCGATGAGGAAACTGATCCGACCGCCCCAAAAATCGCCCAATCCCGTCAGGAACAGCTTACCAATCCCGTAGGCGAGCACGCCGAGCGAGGTGATTTCACCCATGCGAATAATGGCATCCGCATGGCTGATCCCACGTTTCCCGAGTTCTTCGATGAGAAGCGGCGTCGCAACGGCCAGATCGGCGCGGCAGAAATACAGCGATGCATAGCCGCCGAACAGCAGCAGCACCAACGTCGTTTGGCGGATCCGCAGAGACCGAGTCGTTGCGCCGCCCGGCAACGCTTCCGGCGCTACCCCAAGTTCGGGCGCGGTTTGCATACAACATCCTGGATGAAATTTGACTTCTCCTCGCATCATCGCACTTGACCGAGGCGCGAGCCACCGTTGGCACAAAACCTGCTTTGATTTCCTTGAGGGCGGCGAGAGTTGCCGCCTGGGGGCAAAGACTTTCAAGAACGCGGGGCTTAGGTGCGGTATTTGAACGATGCGGGCACGGAACTTGGCGGCTCATTCCGTTGCGTGGCCGGCAATTCATGGCCGCCTGGCGGCGGAATGCGGCAATCTCTTGCCGCATATGTCCATACCGCAATGTTGCGCTAAAGGAGATTGTTATGTCAGCCATTGCAAATCTACGCTCCGCGCCGGCGGCATTCCCACCGCTCAACCTGCACCCGTACAGCCACAAAAAGGGCCCGCATGTGCGATCCCCCGAGGACAGCGGCAGCAGTAGCGACAGCGCGGCGGCGGTGCCTAAGGCCCTGAGGCAGAATCTATTCGGCAGCCTGCTGAACTCCCTCGAACGGGCGATCGGCGTGCAATTGACCGCGCCTGCCACCGCCGCGAGCGCCTCGACGAATGTCGCAGCCGGTTCGACTCATGCCGCGACGGCCGGTCCCACAAACAGCACCGGCGCCGACAGCCCGAGCGCGGCCGCGCCTGCCACGAGCGCGACTGTGAATGGGCAGTCATCCATTACTCTGCTGCAGAATTACCTGAATAATCTGGCGCACAATCCGCGGACCGACGGACCGCCGGCGGCGACATTTGCAGGTTCGAATGTAAGCATCAGTGTCTAGAGGCAATCACGACCCGCTGTTTGAGTAATTAATCGAACGCTCAATTGACGTTCACAGTTCGCCCGGCTAGGCTCAAGTGCGCCGGAGATCTCGCCAGTGAACGCCATCAAGAAATTGCCGACTTTGTTCATACCGCACGGCGGTGGTCCATGTTTTTTTATGGATCCGCCGGCGGCGTATCCGCAAATGTGGGACGGTCTCGCGGCTTACCTTCGCGGCATCGACGGTGCGCTCGGCGTCAGACCCAAGGCAGTGCTGGTGATCTCCGGCCATTGGGAGAATCCTCTGCCCACATTCAATGTCGCGACCAAGCCCGGCTTGCTGTTCGACTACTACGGATTTCCTGAACACACGTATCGGCTGAAATATCCCGCCGCCGGAGCGCCAGAACTCGCCGAACGGGTGCGAAAGCTGCTGGATGACGCAGGATTCAAGAGCGACGCGGAATCCAGGCGAGGCTTGGACCACGGAGTATTCGTGCCCTTTCTGCTTATCTATCCTAAGGCCGATGTTCCCATCCTGCAGCTTTCGCTGCAGGCCAGCCTTGATCCGGTTTTGCACCTGACGTTGGGGCGCGCACTGGCACCGCTGCGCGAGCAGGGCGTGCTGATCGTGGGCAGCGGCATGAGCTACCACAACTTGGCCGATATGTTCTCCGGCCGAGGCGCGGCGGCGGCCGTGGCGTTCGATGAGTGGTTGGGCGACGCGGTCCAGGATCCCGCGGCGCGCGATCAACTGCTCGCCAAGTGGCGCGAAGCGCCGGGCGGTGCGGCATCGCATCCGCGCGAGGAACATCTCATCCCGCTGATGGTCGCCGCCGGTGCAGCCGCAGGCGACAAGGGAGTCCGCAGCTTCGGCGAGTCGATCGGTGGCAAGCAGATCTCCGGCTTTCAGTTTGGCTAGGGATTGTAAATGAAGCGAACTATTCTCTTGGCCCTTGGACTGATTCTCTGCGCCGGCGAGTCGCTCGCGCAGCAAGCAACTCCGGCGGCGGCCAATGCCGCGGATGGGAAAACGCTGGTGGTTCGCGCACGCTGGCTCATCGACGGCACCAACGACAAGCCGCGGCACAATGTACAGATCGTGATCCGCGGCAATCGCATCGTCGATGTACTTCCCGCCAACTCGCCGTCATTGCCCGAGGAGGCTCGCGTGATCGACTTGGGCGGCGCAACGGTGTTGCCGGGCCTCATCGACACGCATACGCATATATTTCTCCAGGGCGAAGACCCGGCCGACGGTGGCTACGACGTGCAGCTATTAAAATATCCGGCTTCCTATCGAGCCGCTCGTGCCGTAGTTGCGGCGCGCCGCGCCCTGGAACAGGGTTTCACCAGCATTCGCGACATGGAGACCGAGGGTGCGGGCTACGGCGACGTAGGCATCAAGAGGGCCATCAACGAGGGGCTTATTCCGGGTCCGCGCATGTGGGTATCGACGCTGTCCATTTCTTCAACCGGCGGCTATCCGTTGGAAGGCTATGCGCCGGAAATCACGGTGCCGAAGGGTGCACAGCTGGTCGACGGACCCATCGAGGCGCGCAAGGCTGCGCGCCAACAATTGGACAATGGCGCGGATTGGATCAAGGTGTACATGACGCATCGCTCGTGGCTCGACGCGCAGGGCGCCCTGGTCTCGCAGCCGACACTGACAGTGGAAGAGCTCAAGGCCGTCGTCGATGAGACGCATGGCTGGGGAAAGAAAGTGGCCTGCCACGCCTACAATGGACTGGGTTTGCAGCGCGCGCTCGACGGCGGCTGTGATTCGATAGAGCACGGCTTGGAAATTACCGATGCGCAGATCGCGCAGATGATCAAGCAAGGAACGTGGTACGTGCCGACCTTGCAGGTGTACTACACGGACTGGGATCCTGCCGACACCGATTCTGGAAAACGCGACCGCAAACGGGTCGCGCTGCATGGTGTTGCGTTTACCAAGGCATTGCACGCCGGCGTCAAAATGGCCTTCGGCACCGATGTCGGGGGGTTCAAATGGTCCGCCCCCATCGCCGAGGAATTCGCGCGCGAGGTGGAATTCGGGATGACGCCGATGCAGGCGATTCAATCCGCCACGACGCGTGCGGCGGAGTTGCTTGGCATGCGCGGTGAAATCGGTGTGATCGCGCCGGGCGCGTATGCCGATTTGATCGCCGTCGCGAGCGATCCGCTCGTGGACATCACCATACTCAAGTCTGTGCAATTCGTCATGAAGGACGGGGTGGTGTTCGAGATGCGCGAAGCTTCGCGTTAACCGGCTCAGGCGACTACGGAAGCATTATCGCGGCGCGGTATTCAGTCAGAAATCGCGCCAGACCGCTCAACTGCGGACCGACAGCGGATTTCATTATGTAGCCGGCAATATTCTCCTCGTAGGCGCGTGCCCGCTCGGCGTCCGAGCCGGAGGTGGTCAAAACGAACACCACGGTGCTGCGCAGATCCTTGTCCATACGCAGTTCGCGCAGAAATTCGAAGCCGTTCATCCGCGGCATATTGAGATCCAGCAACACGAGAAACGGCCTGGCGATACGGCTGGTCGGATGTGTGCCACGAAGAATCTGCAGGGCAACGCTGCCGTCATCGGCTATGCAGATCGGACAATGCAGTGCGTTCTTTGCCAGTCCGCGCACCACCGCTTCGGCCGCCACATCGTCGTCATCGACCAGCAGTATGCTGAACGGCTGCGCGCTAGTCATTAGTTTTGCGCCACTGGAAGCGCGGCCACCAAACATGAAACGCGGTGCCGCGTACGCCCGAGACGGATTCGAGCTTGAGCCAGCCGCCGTGCGCTTCCACCAGCCGCTTGCTCAAAGCCAGTCCGATCCCCGAATGCTGTTGCGTCCCCTGTGCCAGCGTCTGGAAAATCCGGAATACACGTTCCTGTGCGCCGGCCGGAATTCCGGGGCCGTCATCGGATATGGTAAACACGCAGTATCGGCCTACATCCTCCACCCGAACCACTATATGTCCGGTCGGGCGATCATGATGCTTCACTGCATTGTCGATCAGATTGCGCAGCACGCTCTCCAGCGGCGCCTTGTTCGTCACGAAGGGCTTGGCATCGATCTGCACCGAGATGCGAAACGCGGCGGGACGAGGCAGTATCTCGAAGACCGCCGCAATCAGGCCCCGCGGATCCACGGCCACGGCGTCGGTATGCGCAATGCCGGCGTGCGCATAGGCAAGCAGATCATCGATTACCCTGTCCAGGCGTTGAATGCGATCGCTGACCCGCCCCAAATTCTTTGCCACCTCCGGCGAGGCCGCACCGCCGAGATCTTCGCCGATCCAATCCACGAGATCGGCGATGCCGCGCAGCGGCGACTTCAAGTCGTGTGACGCCGCGTAGGTAAATTCCTCGAGATTCGAATTGGCCTGGCGCAAGGCAAGCTGCATGGTGTAGCGCCGGGTAACATCGTTTACTACAGCGAGCACCAACCCGTCCTCCTCTCCGAGCACAGGGTTCAAGCTGATCTCAACCGGAAACTCCGTGCCGTCCTTGCGTCTTGCAGTCAAATCACGGTCCCCACCCACGTGGCGTATCGACGGGGCGTGTTCAAAGTCCTTGCGGTGAGCTTCGTGGCCTGCGCGAAAGCGCTCCGGCAGCAGCACTTCCAGCGAGGTGCCGATGAGTTCGGCTCTGGAGTAGCCGAACATCATTTCGGTCTGCGGATTGACAAGCACAATTCTGCCCTTGGGCTCCACAATGATCATGCCGCAGGGAGCGGCCTCGACAATCCTCTGGAATATCCGCTCAAGGCGCTTGCGCACCGTGATGTCAACGATGGTTTCGACGATCAGCACGCCATTCGGCGTCTGCAGCGCGTTGATACCTACTTCGATCGGAAATTCGCTGCCGTTCGCACGCGTGCCCACCAACTCGCGGCCGGCCCCCATGGCACAGGGCTTGAAGTCATTCGCGTTGCCGTCGCGGAACAGGGCATGACCCGAACGAAATCGCTCGGGAACCAGTGTCTCGATGGGACGATCGAGAAGATCGGCCCGCGAATAGCCGAACATCCGCTCGAGCTCCGCATTGACCAGCAAGATGCGGCCGTCGACCATGGTCAGCGCAACGCCGCTGGGAGCGAACTCCACGACCTGCGGCATCAACTGCTCGATGACATCGCGAGGCAGTCTCGGGCGCGCCGGCGTCGACGCATCGATATGAAGATCCGTGCTTAGCAATCGAATCGCTTCCGTTGCTCGACCCTTGATCAGCCTACGCCGCACTCAAACAATCAGCAATTCTCTTCGCCGCGCTATGTACGGTAGCCCACACAACTTGTTGAAAAAATGCGGCCCATCATCCCGCGATGTGCTCTGGAACACTATTACGCAGATGGTGTGGAGTAGTATCGATGTCGGTGAATGTGAACGGACAATGCGCATGGAGGACACTTTGTGAATCGCGCGTATGATTCGCCGCCCGTCAACATCCTGGTGGTGGATGATCACGGCATGGTGCGTGAAGGCTTGACGATTCTGCTGGAAAGGCAGGACGGTATGAAAGTAGTGGGCACTGCCGCGAGCGGCAAAGAGGCCATACTTGCCGCGCAACGCCTCAAGCCCGACGTCGTCATCATGGATCTGGTGCTGCCGGATATGAACGGCATCGATGCAACGCAACGCATACTCAATGTGCTCCCTCTCACGCACATCGTGGCCTTATCCGCGTGCCATACCACCGAACATGTGTGCCGCGCACTACGCGCCGGTGCTCGCGGCTATGTCGTCAAGGCAGCCATGGGCGCCGAGCTCGTGCTTGCGGTGCAGGCGGTGATGGCGGGACGGCAATTCTTGAGCCCCGGAGTTACGCCGCTGGTGATCGAGGGATTGCTCAACGACACTTTGGCGAAAAGCCCGATGGAACGACTGAGTGTACGCGAGCGCGAAGTGCTGCATCGGATAGTCGCGGGATCCACCAGCGCGGATATCGCCACGCATCTGTCGTTGTCGCGCAAGACCGTAGATACCTATCGCGGCCGCCTGATGGTCAAACTCGGCGTCGACAATCGCTCGGCGCTGATCCGCTTCGCCATCGAACATGAGCTGATGGCGCTATGAGCGGTACCGCACAGTGTTATGACAACTCCGCCTTACCGGCGGACCGTATACAGTTGTCACGTATTCCCTACATATCGACAATTTATTTGTCGTTACTCTTATAACTGAGCACTGTCGCCCCAAAAAATTTAGTGGTCACGCAATGGAAAGCAAACTCAGGGTTCTTTTTCTCGAACTGCAGACCGCGGACAGACGGCGCGGAGCCCAGACGGAAATCGAGATGCTGTTGGCCGAGGCGATTGAGCGGCAGGCGCTGTCGGTGCACTACCAGCCGCAATACGAAATGGGCTGCGGCAGGGGCTGCGGCATGGAGGCTCTCGCGCGCTGGACTTTGCCGAACGGCGCAGACATATCGCCTTCGATATTCATTCCCATCGCAGAGCAGGCCGGATTGATCCGCGCTCTTGGTGCGTGGGTGTTGCAGCAAGCCTGCGAGGCTGCATGCTGCTGGCCCAACCTCGGCGGATGCCCTCCCACATTGAGCGTCAACATTTCCACCCATCAGATCAATAGAGAGTTCTTTGCTGTTCTCGAGCGAATCATCTCGGTCACAGGCTTTCCCAGCGAACGGCTGGAACTCGAGATAACGGAGAGCGCTCTGATCGACGATGCCGAACTGGCCATTGACTGCATGGAACAATGGAAGGAGCTGGGCGTGAAGATTGCGGTGGATGATTTCGGAACCGGATACTCGAGTTTGAGCTACCTCTCCAGGCTTCCGGTGGATCGCTTGAAGTTGGACAAATCGTTCATTCATCGCATGCCCTTCGAGAGAAAGACCGCCGCCATCGTTCGCTCGATGTTCGGACTCGGAAGAGAGATGGGCATCGCGGTGTTGGCGGAAGGCATCGAGACCGAGCGGCAGTTCGACATGCTCGAGCACATGGGATGCCAGCAGGTCCAGGGATTTTTATTCGCAAGACCGGCGCCGGCGAAAGAAGCACGCGCGTTGCTCTTAATGCCATGGGGCACCCGTTTAATGCCGATCTATAGGCCGGCGAGCGCCAGCAGGGGACTACATGCAGCCTGAACGACAAGCGGAAGCTCTAGAGGCTTCCAATACGGACCTCAACGACACCATTCTGATGCGTCGCATGGAGACGTTCAATCCATGCCGCGTGCTGGTCGTCGATGATGATGATCTGGTGCGCGCCCGGCTGACGGCACTGCTGCGAATGTCGCAGTTCGATGTGGAGACCGCGGCGTCGGGCGAGGAGGCGCTGCGCATCATGGATTCGACACACTTTCAGATCTTGCTCACCGATTGGCAAATGCCGAATATGGACGGATTGGCGTTGTGCCGCAATATCCGCGCCGGCACTCGAGAAAGCTACGTATATGTGTTGATGCTCACCGTGCGCGACAGCAAGGAAGACTTGCTGACAGGGCTTGCCGCGGGCGCCGATGACTATGTCGTCAAGGGCGCGCCCATTGAGGAGATTCTCGCACGCATGGAAATCGCACGGCGCATCACGCACGTAGAGGCGTCGCTGCGCGCCAGCAATCGCGAGAACCGGCGTCTGGCCGTGACAGACCCGCTGACCGGCGCCAACAATCTGCGTTACCTGATGAAATATCTACCGCGCGAATTGGCGCGCTCGCGGCGCTACGCACACCCGATGGCGGTTTTGAGCTGCGACATCGACGGTTTCAAGCAGGTCAACGACCGGTTTGGGCATGAGGCCGGCAACGAATTATTGCGGGCGTTCGTGGCAAGATCGGAGAGCTGCCTCCGTCAGGAGACCGACTGGCTCGCGCGGGTCGGCGGCGATGAGTTCATGATCGTGTTGCCGGAGACATCCGCGCACGGGGCGAATCGCGTTGCTCAGAAATTGCGCCACACGTACTCGCAATACCCCGTCTCCACGCACGCGGGACAGGTCTCGTTCACCGCGAGCGTGGGCGTTACCGCGGTCGAAGCGGCCCACGAAATCGAAAGCGTCCATAGAATCGAACATTTGTTGCGCGCCGCGGATCGCGGCTTGTACGCCAGCAAGAGGCTGGGCGGTGATCGAGTCAGCGCGGCATCGGTGACAGGCGGCATGCCGCCCGGCACCGGCAGGCAATCCGGAGGCCGAAATGGCACAAACTAGCATCCAGCATCGTCGAGCAACCGCCCCGGCCGCGGTCATTGCATCCGTAGCCGGCGCCGTACCCAACGACGGCTTCGATGATTTGCGCGAGGCTTTTCAGGCGAGGTTGAAGGGCGACCGCGCGCATTTCGTGGTGCTTAGCACGGCGCTGGCACGTACCGAAAATATTCCCACACAAATTTTCGATGACTTGCAATACCGCGCGCATCGTCTGCGTGGCAGCGCGTCAATTTTCGAGGTCGCTGAGATCGCGTCAGCTGCCAACGCATTGGAACAGGCGGCCGCTTCGGCTTCCGTGTCCCATGCGGACAATACCGATCCGGCGGTCTGGAGCGCGCTGGTTGCTCTGGTTCGTATTATGGGTCACGGAAAGCCCAAGCGCGCACGCCGTCAGGCAACCGGCCGCATTCTCTAAATTCAATTCTGTGCGCGTAGCGTCGCGATATTCTGTGCGGTAACCGCCGATGGCTCTGCGCCGAATCGAGCCGTGACGTAATTCGCCAGGCTCGCGATCTCTTCGTCGGAGTACGCCTCGCCGAAAGCGGGCATGGTGGCATGCGCATCGGTAGTTTGCCGATGTGCACCGGACAGAATGATCTGGACCACGTTGGTGGCGGTGGGATCGTTCACCGAGCGCACTCCCGTCAGCGTTGCGTAGGGGATCACCGGGCTCACCCCGGTCCAATCGTGACATCCCGCGCAGGCGCCGGCGTACACTGCTTTGCCTCGCGAATCCACATTGGCGGCTACACCCTCGGCATGAGATGCGGGCGCGGCGCCGGCCTTCGGCTCGGGCAGGTCGGAGGTCGAGATCTTCGACACCGTACGCAAATAGGACACGATGGCCGAGACATCTCCGCTGGTTAGATACTGCAGGCTATTGTCGACGGCCTCGCCCATGGGCCCCGTCGCGGTGCCCCGGCCCTCCGCATGCCCCACGGCCAAGTATTTGGCCAGGTCGGTTTCGCTCCAGGCGCCCAATCCACTCTTGGGGTCTGAGGTGATGTTGTATGCGCGCCAGCCGGCTTGCACCGCCCCGGCAAATTTCTGTCGCTGATCCAACGCTTGAAATAGATTGCGCGGCGTATGGCATTCGCCGCAATGGGCCATGGCTTCCGCCAGGTAGGCGCCGCGATTCCATTGCGGATCACGCTCGGTGCGCGGCTCGAAGCGCTTATCCGAGTTGAATAGCATTGCCCACACCCCCATCAGCGATCGCTGGTTGAAGGGAAAGCTCAGCGAATTCTGCGGTGCCGGCGCGTGCACCGGTTCGAGGCTGAAGAGGTAGGCCTTGATCGCCAGTGCGTCGGCATCGGTCATGGCGGTGTAGCTGGCGAACGGCATTGCCGGATATAGCTTGGTGTTGTTGGGCCCCAAGCCTTTGTGTACGGCATCGAGGAAATTCGCATCGCTGTAATTGCCGATGCCGGTTTCCTTGTCGGGAGTGATATTGGTCGAGTAAAGCGTTCCGAACGGCAGCACGAAGGCGCGACCGCCGGCAAAGGGCACACCGCCGTCCGAGGTGTGGCAGACCGTGCAATCGGCGGCGCGGACCAGGTACTTGCCCTGCTCGATGAGGCTCGCACTCTTGAGTTCGGCTGGCACTCCCGTGGGGTCGGCGCCATGATAGTCGGCCAGTTTCACAGGCGTTCCGCCGGCAAAATCCGTGGAGTGCGGTGCCAGCCCCACGATCCATAGAAAGCCGATGAGGACCACGGCGAGGACCGCCGCAATGCCGATCAGGGTGTAACGCCGCGCGCGGCTGGGGGGAGTGGTGTCGTTCATGTTTGCTTTTTCCCGGACAGAATATCTCGGTCTATGGGCATGTGACGCAGGCGAATGCCGGTGGCGGCGAACAGTGCATTGCCAAGAGACGGCGGCGCGGCGGTCGCGCCGGTTTCGCCGATGCCGCCCGGGGCTTCACCGCTTTTAATCAGGTGCACTTCGATCTGCGGGGTCTCGTTGATTCGCAGCATGCGGTAGTCGTTGAAATTACTCTGCTGAACTCGGCCCTTGTTGATGGTGATTTTACCGTATAGGGCGGCGGTGAGCCCGAAAATCAGACCGCCCTGCAGCTGCGCCACCACGGTGTCGGGATTGACGACGATGCCGGTGTCGACGACGCACACGATGCGATGTACTCGCACTTCGCCCTGAGTGTCGACCTCAGCTTCGGTGACGGTCGCTATAAAGCTGCCAAAGGCAACCTGTAATGCGATGCCGCGGCCCGTGCGCGCGGGCAGAGGATTGCCCCAGCCGGACTTGACCGCCGCCAGTTCCATCGCCGCCTTGAGGCGGGGCGATTTATCGAGCAGATCGCGGCGAAAGTTAACCGGATCCTTTTTGACCTTTTGCGCCAGCTCATCCATGAAGCTTTCAATGGCGAACACATTGTTGTTCGGTCCGACGCCGCGCCAGAAACCCGTGGGCACTCCGGGCGGCTCGTCGCGCACGTATTCCACACGCAGATTGGGGATGTCATAGGGAATGTCGGCGGCGCTGTCGATGGCATCGATGTCGATGCCCTTTTGAAAGGCGGGAGGCAGCCAACGAGCAAGAATGGCGGAGCCGGTGATGCGGTGCTTCCAGCCGATGATGCGACCGTTGCCGACGGTGGCGGAAAAAACGTCGCGATATACGGGCCGGTACACGTCGTGCTGCATGTCCTCTTCGCGAGTCCAGACGACTTTGACGGGACCATTCACCTGTTTCGCGATTTGGACGGCCGAGTCGACCATGTCCACCTCGAGCCTGCGGCCGAAACCGCCGCCGATGAGGTGGTTGTGCGCCGTGACCTTGTCCAGCGGCAATCCGGTCACCTTGGCCGCGATCGCCTGAACCCTCGCGAGTACCTGGCTGCCCACCCACACCTCGCAGGAGGTCGGGGTGACATGCACCGTGCAGTTCATCGGTTCCATGGTGGCGTGCGCGAGGAACGGCATTTCGTAGGCGGCTTCCAGCAGCTCACCCTCGGCCAGCCCGTGCGTAATGTCTCCGGTGGATTTGGCGAGCGCGCCTTCGGTCTTGCTGGCGGCGCGGAGCTGTTTCCAGACATCATCGGAGGTAATGGCGGCGTGCGGACCCTCGTTCCAGGTAATGTCGAGCGACGCCAAACCCTGCTTCGCAGCCCACATGTGATCGCCGACGACCGCGACAAAGTCCTTGGCCACGATGATCTGGCGAACTCCCGGTAGGCTCTTGGCCTTGGTGTCATCCACATGACCTACCGTGCCGCCGAACACGGGGCAGGCGGCGAGGGTGGCAAATTTCAGCCCGGGCGGCATCACATCGATTCCGTACACCACCTTGCCGTTGACCTTGTCGGGAGTATCTAAGCGCTTGAGCGGATTGCCAATGAGCTTAAAGTCCTTCACGTCCTTGAGCGGCGGGTCCGCCGGCGGCGTCAAGCCCTGCGCACGATCGATGAGCACGGCATAGACGAGTCGGCGGCCGCTCGCATCATGGATGGCCTCGCTCTTCTCGGTACGAATGCTGGAGGGCTCTACCTTCCAAGTTTGCGCGGCGGCTTGAACCAGAATTGCACGCGCGCCCGCTGCCGCCTTGCGCAGGGGCAGCCAGAAGGCGCGCACCGAATTGGAATTGCCGGTCACCTGAATACCAAACACGGGATTTGCGTACAGCTTCTCATTAGGCGGCGCGTGTTCGAGCGCCACCTGATCGAAGTTCGCGTCGAGTTCCTCCGCCAGGATCATGGCAACCGCGGTGTAAATCCCCTGGCCCATCTCGACTTGCGGCATGATGAGCGTGACCTTGCCGCCGGCATCGATGCGGATGAAGGCATTCGGCGCAAAATCGGCCTTCGCGGCTTGCGCGCCGTGCGCCGAGGGCAGATGGAAGCCAATCACCAACGCTCCGCCCACCGTCAGGCCTGCCTGGAGAAATCCGCGCCTTGACAGGGGATCGAGCCCTTTGCCGGCAGCGTCTACAGCGGTGGTGTCGCGGGTAGCGGCGTCGCGCCGCAGTGTGTCAGGTTTGGGCAGCATGTTTGATCGCCGCGCGGATGCGCACGTAGGTGCCGCACCGGCAAATGTTTCCGGCCATGGCCGCATCGATGTCGGAATCCTGCGGATTCGGGGTGCTATTAAGCAGTGCCGTTGCCGACATGATCTGCCCCGATTGGCAGTAGCCGCATTGGACTACCTCCAAATCCAACCACGCCTTTTGTATTTTGGCACCAGAGGGGGAAGCTCCCACGCCCTCGATGGTGGTGATTGCTCGCTGGCCGACTGACCCGACGGGCAATAGACAGGAGCGCACCGGTGCGCCGTCGATATGCACGGTGCACGCGCCGCATTGCGCTATGCCGCAGCCGAACTTGGTGCCGGTGAGGCCCACGATATCGCGCAGCACCCAGAGCAGGGGCATATCAGGCGGGGCGTCGACATTCTTCTCTTCGCCGTTTATTCGCAGACTTAGCATCGGGCCACCTCCATCAGTGCCAACCGTATTCGATTCCCTTCCAGCATGATGATGTGAGTGAGTTCGCCTATTCTCGCCAAGCGCTATTCCCCATCATATATAGCGTATTCAGCAGCTTATGTTGCACGTTACCGCTGCCGGATTCCAGTCGCGGCCGCTACCGTCGTAATTCTCCTAAGGGAAGGTCTCAACGCCGAATCAGGCTCCATGCGCGCTTCTAGCCGGCCGGTTGTGATGCCTTCGACCTTTATCCCGCGGCACTGTAGGTAGATTGAGGTCAAATGCGCTTAAATAAAAGACAGACGCAGGCAAGCGAGGATCTGGAAAGCACCGCCCAGGTCCCGGCGCTGCGCGCGTCGAGGGTGCTGTTGGTGGACGACGACGAAGCGACGCTGGCGGCATTGAAGAATCGCATGGCGGACGCTGGATATGACGTAAACACGGCGCTTGACGGCGCATCCGCGCTGTCGGCCCTCAATCAAGAGTTCACCCCCATCGTGGTCGTGGCCCGCAAGATGTACGCGATGGATGGATTGGATCTGTGCCGTGCCATTCGCGGGCAGGCGTGGCCGGGATGCGTGTATGTGACCCTGCTGACGGCACACGACGCCGAGGAAGATGTACTTGCCGGGTTGGACGCCGGCGCCGATGACTACCTGAGCAAGGGCGCCACGGATGCGCAGATCATTGTCCATCTTAACACGGCAACTCGCATTTTATCGCTCGAGCATTCGCTGCAAACCGCACTCGAAGAGCGGCGCCAAGTCACGATGACGGACCTATTGACCGGGGCACACAATCGGCGGTATTTCGTGCGCTACCTGCACGCGGAGCTGAAACGTTGCCGGCGTTTTGGCACTGAGTTATCGCTGTTGGTCCTGGATATCGATCACTTCAAACGAATCAACGATCAGCACGGCCACGCGATCGGCGATGCCTTCTTGAAGAGAATCACGGAGCGAATTCAAAGATGCCTGCCGCGGCCTTACGATTGGCTCGCCCGCCTGGGCGGCGAGGAGTTCGTCGTGGTACTGCCGCACACGGATCTCGCGGGTGCTGCGGTCGTGGCAGAGCGAGTGCGCAAATCCATTGAAGAGACAAGCATGCGCAAGCTTAGCGGCGGTCACTCCAATTCGATCACCGTGAGCGTCGGGGTCAGCGGGCTGCAAGCCATGACCAGCCGCCTGTCAACCACGGTCGATCTGCTGCTGGCCGACGCCGATCGGCAGCTGCACCTGAGCAAGGAGCAGGGTCGCAACCGCGTGACGCTGGCGGATCCGGTGGCGGTGCTCTGATGGCGGTGATTCACCGGCAGTGATTCACTGACGGCCGAAGAGCACCTATACTCGCGCGGCAGCATCGCTGCGCAACGGCCGGTGTCATTGAGAGCCACTATGTTGAGGAGAGTTGGGCGCTGCCTTGGGTTGGCGGCTGTGTTGAGTGCGGCGTACGTGCCGCCGGCACAGAGCGCGGATATCGAACCCACCCAGCATGAGTTCGTCATTGAGAACTTCAAGACGGAGAGCGGCACGGTTCTGCCGCAGGCTCGCATTGTCTACGGCACTTATGGCAAATTGAACGCGGCGGGCGACAACGCTGTGCTGCTGCCCTCGCACTACATGGCCGAAATGCACGGTTACGGCTTTTTGATCGGACCGGGCAAGGCGCTCGATCCGAATAAACTGTTTTTGATCACCAGCGAATTGTTCGGCAATGGGCGCTCGTCCTCGCCCAGCAACACGCCGGAACCTGTGCATGGCCCGCGATTTCCAACGACCACCATTCGCGACAATGTCGAGGCGGTGCATCGCCTGCTTACCGATGAGCTGCACGTGCGCCACCTGCGCGCCGTAATCGGCTTTTCCATGGGCGCACAACAGGCATTTCAATGGGCGGTGAGTTATCCGGATTTCATGGAGCGCATCGCCGCAACGTCGGGAACGGCGAAGACCTATGGTCACGGCATCGTCCGGCTCGAAGGTGAGATCGCGGCACTGACCGCTGACCCTGTTTTCAACGGGGGGGACTACACCCGTCAGCCGGAGAACGGCATTCAGGCTTTCGCCATGGTGTGGACGGGGTGGCTGTTCTCTCAGGAATGGTGGCGCCAGGAGCTGTGGCGCAGTGACCCTTCGTTGGGCGGCAGCTTCGATCAAGTAGTGCAGCACTTCCGCACGAACTTCATACCCGGAGCCGACGCCAATAATCTGATCCTGCAGATGCGCACCTGGGAGAAGCACGATGTCGGGAGTACGCCGCCTTTTCACGGCGACGTCGAGGCTGCGCTGCGCTCCATCAAGGCCCAGGTCCTGTACATGCCCTCGCAAACCGACTTGTACTTCCCGGTGACCGACGCGCGTTACGAAGCCGCGTTCATCCCTCACTGTACCCTGCTGCCCATTCCCTCGCTGTGGGGTCACCCCGCGGGGGCGGCTGCGTCGCCCGCAGACGGCAAGTTCCTCAATCGGCACATTGCTCGATTTCTCGAAGGGAAGTCCACGTGATGAGCGTGTCTGGTGCGCCCGCGCTGACTCCCTGTATAGTTTGCCTCTGCTTGCCTTTTAAAATTTAAAATCTTCGATAAATAGAGGTATTTGCATGCTTCGCCACGGAATCGTCAGCGCTGGACTGCGCATCATCACGGGCTTGGTCTTTTGTGCATCCGCCTGGAGCGCCACGCCCTTGTTGTTGCGCAATCCCGCACTCAGCCAGGACAAGATTGCCTTCCTGTACGCCGACGATATCTGGAGCGTGGCTCGTGAGGGTGGAGAAGCGCGAAGGCTGACTTCGGTGGGCAGCGTGGTGGCGGGACCGTATTTCTCCCCCGATCACACGCAGATCGCGTATTCGACCCGCGCCCACGGCTTGACCGACGTGTACGTCATCAGCGCCGAGGGCGGAGTTCCGCGGCGTCTAACCTGGGAACCTACCGGCAGCCGTGTCGCCGGGTGGACGCCTGACGGCAGGGAGGTGTTGTTTACCTCCTACCATTCGAGTTCCTCGGACTTCCCACGTCTGTATCGGGTACGTGCCGATGGGGTCGGAGCGGCGCAGCTGTTGCCGTTGCCGAGCGCTGCCGCGGGGAGTTTTGCGGCCGATGGCAACACATTGGCATACGTGCCCTTCGAACAATGGCAGGCCGCATGGAAGCGCTATCGCGGCGGTCAGACGACGCCGATTTGGCTGGTGAACATGAAGACGCTGGAGCTCGAGAAAATCCCTCGCGACAACTCCAACGATTCGAATCCGGTTTGGGACGGCACCACGGTGTACTTCCTATCCGACCGTAACGGACCGGTGTCGCTCTTCAGCTATGACACGGGCTCGAAGCAGGTCCAAGAACTCATCGCCAATCAGGGACTCGATTTCAAGACTGTCAGCGCCGGTCCGGGCGCCCTGGTCTACGAACAATTCGGTTCGCTGCATTTGTATGATCTGGCGGCACATCAGGAGCACGCAGTGCCCGTAACGATTCGCGGCGACCTGCCGGAACTCGTGCCGCACATGGGGAAGGTGGCGGTGAACGAGGTGCAGAACAGCACCATCTCGCCGACGGGTGCGCGCGTTGCCGTGGAAGCGCACGGCGACATCTTTACCATTCCCGGGGAGAAGGGCGACACCCGTAATCTGACCCGCACGCCGGGTTCGGCCGAGCGCGATCCCGCCTGGTCGCCCGACGGCAAATCGATCGCCTATTTCAGCGACGCCTCGGGTGAGTACCAACTCTATATCCGCGATCAGGACGGCTTGCAGGCGCCGAAAGTCATCGACTTGGGTCCGGGCGCCTCGTTCTTCTACGCCCCGCATTGGTCTCCAGACTCGAAGCGGATTGCCTATACGGACAAGCATCTGCGAGTCTGGTATGTGGATGCGGCGGGCGGCAAGCCGGTCAAGATCGATACCGGGTTGCGCGGCGGATTTGGGACGAATACCGAGATCTCCTGGTCGCCGGATTCGCAGTGGATCGGGTACACGCGCGACCTCGAGAGCCAGATGCACGCGGTGTTCGTTTACTCGCTGGCGACCCATGTCGCCACGCAAGTCACGGACGGCATGAGCAACGCGGCGCATCCAGTGTTCGACCCGAGCGGCAAGTATTTGTACTTTGCAGCTTCCACGAACAACGGGCCCTCGGATGCCGGGATAGATCTGTCGTCGCTCGATCGGGCCACCGACAGCAGCGTGTATGTCATAGTGCTGTCGCGCAACGGCGCCTCGCCGGTTCCACCGGAGAGTGACGATGAGAACAAGAAAAAGGATGACGACGCCAAGAAAGACGAGGCGAAGAAGGACGAGATTCAGGCCGGCAAGCAAGAATCCGACAAGGATGCGTCCACTGCTAAAAAGGCCGCTGAAAAACCCAAGCCCACCGTGATCGATCTGGCCGGCATCGGCACCCGGATCCTGTCGTTGCCGATTCCTGCACGTAACTACATTGACTTGGCCGTCGGCAAGACGGGGGTGCTTTTCCTCGCAGAAGGCGCTGCCGTGGGCCGCGCCTCCGCGGATCGCGGCCCGGCGCCGTTCGCACTGTGGCGGTTCACGACCGACAAACGCTTGACCGAGGAGATGCTCACCGGCGTGAACCTCTTCCACGTGTCGTTCGATGGCGAGAAGCTGTTCTACGCGCGCGAGGAGAACTGGTTCTTCGCGCCAACCGCAGATCTCAAACCCGGTTCGCCGGACGCGCCTGCCGGCAAGCCCGTCAACAACGACGCCATGACGGCCATGCTCGACCCGCGGGCCGAGTGGAAGCAGATGTATCGCGAGAGCTGGCATCTGCAGCGCGATTTCTTCTACGACCCGCACCACCACGGCCTCGATCTGAACAAGGTTCAGGCGAGGTACCAGCCCTTCCTCGAGGGTCTGGCCTCGCGCAATGAATTCACCTACTTGAGCAATGAGATGCTGGGCGAGGTGCAAATCGGCCATATGTTCGTCCGCGGGCCGCACAAGCCGCCGGATGCGACCAAGCCTGGCTTGCTGGGCGCCGATTTCACCATCGATCACGACCGCTATAAATTCGCGAAAATCTATAACGGGCAGAACTGGACGCCCTCGCTGACCGCGCCGCTGACTCTGCCCGGCATCAACATCGTCGAGGGCGATTACCTGTTGGCCGTCAATGCGCGCGAATTGCACGCCAGCGACAACATAGATGCATTCTTCGACGGCACCGCCGGCAAGCAGACGGTGTTGCGCATCGCCAAGAGCTCGGACGGTAAGGATGCGCGCGACGTCACTGTGGTACCCGTGGCTTCGGAGCACGGCCTGCGCAATCTGGATTGGATCGATTCGAATCGGCGCAAAGTCGATGCGCTATCCGGCGGCAAAGTGGCCTACATCTACATGCCGAACACCGGCGGCGCCGGGTACACCAACTTTAACCGTTACTTCTATGCTCAGTTGGACAAGCAAGCGGTGGTGCTCGATGAGCGCAATAACGAGGGCGGCTTCATTGCCGACTACGTCGTGAATGTGTTGGGGCAGACATTGCTGAGCGGCGCGATCGAGCGCGACGGCAAGCCGGTACACGATCCGGAGGGCGCGATCTTCGGCCCCAAGGCAATGATCATCGACCAATCGGCGGGTTCGGGCGGCGACGCCATGCCGTGGTACTTCCGCAAGGCCCACATCGGCACTCTGGTGGGGGTGCGTACCTGGGGTGGATTGGTCGGCATCGGCGGATATCCGACACTGCTAGATGGCGGCTCTGTGACCGCGCCACGCTACGCGATCTTCGGCCTCAACGGCGAATGGGAAGTGGAAGGGCATGGCATTGCACCTGACGTCGAAGTGCAGATGCTGCCCAAGGACATGGCGGCGGGGCACGATGTTCAGCTCGAGCGCGCGGTGTCCATCGTGCTGCAGCAGCTGAAGGAGCATCCGGTGGTCGAACCGACGGTGCCGCCGTATCCCAACTATCATGAAAAGGACGGGCTTGGAGTCAACTGATTCAACGCGCCGGTGAGTAGTGGGCGAGCTAGCGTCCGACTTTGGCTGTCGCTGCGAAGCCGACAAAAATAAGCGTCCCGGCGATGCATAAATAGGCAAACAGATTGCCGACGGCCACATAAACGGTGTGACCGCCGGGCATGAGCGGAGCGGTGACCACGATGCCGTCTTCGGCGCGCGGATTGCGGTAGGGATCGTCGGCGTAGGTTTTCTGCACCAAGCGGCCATTCGGGTCTATGTAGGCTGACACGCCGGAGTTGACGGCGCGCACCATGCTGACCCGCAGTTCGACGCTGCCGAATACGGCCAGCGCCAGATGCTCCCACGGTTCGGTCTCAGCGCCGAACCAGGAGTCACTGGTGAGATTGACTAGCAAGTTCGGGTGCAGCTGCCCGACGCCGCGCAGGTATCCTTGCAAGATATCTTCATAGCAAATGACCGGACCGAGTCTCCAATCTTGACCATCGGCGCCTTTCAAAATGAGCACGCCGGATCCCTTGCCCGCGGTGAAGCGGCCGGTGCCCTCGGGCAGAAACTTGCGCAGCCAGGGGAAGGTCTCGATGCCGGGAATGTATTCGCCGAATGCCAGCAGCCGCACCTTGTCGTAACGTCCCGCCATGCGTCCTTCGCCGTCGATCAAAATGGCGGAGTTGAATGCATATTCGTGTGCGGGGTCGTACATGTCGGCACCGACGATCACCGGTGTGCTGAAGCCGCGACGAATCATCCCCAAATAATCCGGCGCAAAATCGGCGGTAAAATTCCGCGGCAAGGTCACGGGATAGGCGCCCTCGCTCCAGACCAAGAGCTGTGCGCCGGCCTGTTCCAGACGACGAGATTCCGATTGCAGAGCGGTTAGCTGGCGGAGCGCCTCAGCGCGGGCACTGCCGGTGTCCGTGGTATCCACGGAGTACGCAAAATTCGGCTGTACCAGTCCGACTCTCAAGCGCGGCGCATGCGCGATGAGCTCATCTGTTTCGCGCATGCGCACGGCGCCAAAGATGAGAGCGGCTGCCAGCAGTGCCGCGGCGCAGAGCGCGGGATAGCGCGATGCGCGCCAGTCCATGCTTACATCATAGAGCGCGCCATTCACCACCATGAGTAAAGCAGTGACGCCGAGCGGCCCGGTGATCTCTGCCATTTGAATGACGAGCGGGTGCCAGGCTTGAGATATCCACTGGCCGCAGGGAAATAATTGCGGCACCACCAGTTCGCAGCCCACCATGACGATGGGCGCCAGCAAAGTCATGGGGACGAGGCGCCGCCGGCGAATCCAGCAGACGATGCCGGTAAAGAGCAGGAAGATGATGGCGCGCGCGGCGCAGAACATAAGAAACACGAGGAACGCGGCCCACCATGGAAATTCCGCGAAACGCTGCATCACATCGATCAGCCAGTAGAACCCGCCGCCGGTTTCGACCACGCCGGCCCACCAACCTAAGAATAGCGCCTGCTTGAACGTGGGCGCCCGCTCGATGGCCAGCAGCATGGGTACGGCCGCAAACCAGGCCAGATACGACAGATCGAAGGGCGTGACCGCCAGAAACCAAAGGCAGCCGCTTAAGGTGGCGAGCCCCAAGGCGCCGTAGAAACCGAGCTTAAGCATCCTTAATCCACGATCAATGCAGTTCACGGGGGTTGAGCATCTCGGGTATTCTGAGGCTCAACCATGTTAGAAAGATACGAACCTGCCGCTGTCGAAGCGGATGCACAGCATTATTGGGATCAAGCGCGCTGCTTCGAGGCCAAAGAGGACAGTACCCGCGAGAAGTATTATTGCCTGTCCATGTTCCCCTATCCAAGCGGCCGCTTGCACATGGGGCATGTGCGCAATTACACCATCGGCGACGTGGTGTCGCGATTCATGCGCATGAACGGCAAGAACGTGCTGCAGCCCATGGGTTGGGACGCGTTCGGTCTGCCCGCAGAGAACGCCGCCATGGCGAACAACGTGCCGCCGGCGAAGTGGACCTTGGACAACATCGCCAACATGAAGGCGCAGTTCAAGTCCTTAGGCTTCGCACTCGATTGGAGCCGGGAAGTGACCACATGCCGCCCCGAATACTACCGTTGGAACCAGTGGCTGTTCCTGCGCATGTTGGAGAAGGGAGTTGCATACCTGAAGACGGGCATGGTCAATTGGGACCCGGTCGATAAAACCGTGCTGGCAAATGAGCAGGTGATCGACGGCCGCGGCTGGCGTACGGGCGCGCTGGTCGAGAAGCGCGAAATCCCGATGTACTACTTGAAGATCACGGCTTATGCCGAGGACCTGCTCGACTCCCTGAGTCACATGCCGGGGTGGCCGGAACGCGTGCGTGCCATGCAGGCCAATTGGATCGGCAAGAGCGTGGGCGTGCGGCTGGGATTCCCTTACGACATCGAAGGATTGGGCGCCGGCGTGCTGCATGCATTTACCACGCGGCCCGACACGCTCATGGGGGTGACTTTCTGCGCAGTGGCCCCTGAGCATCCGCTGGCAGAGCACGCGGGCCGCCGGCACCCGAAGCTCGCTGCCTTCATCGAGGAGTGCAAGCGCGGCCCTGCGACTGAATCGGAGCTTGCAACGCAAGAAAAGAAGGGCATGTTCACCGGATTGACGGTGCGCCACCCGATAAGCGGCGAAGCGATACCGGTGTGGGTGGGAAATTACGTGCTCATGAGTTATGGCGACGGCGCGGTCATGGGGGTCCCCGCGCACGATGAGCGGGATTTCGAATTCGCCAAGAAATATCATTTGCACATAAAGCCGGTCATCGATGTGGCGGGCCGCGAATATTCCACGCATCAATGGTCGCCCTGGTATGGCGAGCACGGGCGCTGCATTAATTCCGGGGTATATGACGGTTTGGAGTACCAGGCGGCGATCGATGCCGTTGCGGCGGATTTGCAGCGCATGAACCTGGGCGAAAAGCAGACTACTTGGAGGCTGCGCGATTGGGGGATCTCGAGGCAGCGCTACTGGGGCTGTCCGATTCCGATGATTCATTGCGGCGCCTGCGGCACTGTGCCCGTGCCGGACGATCAATTGCCCGTAGTATTGCCGGTGGATCTGGTGCCCGACGGCAGCGGCAATCCGCTCAACAAGCACGAGGCCTTCCTCAAGGTTCCCTGTCCGCGATGCGGTGCCGAGGCACGGCGCGAGACCGATACCATGGACACCTTCGTAGATTCTTCGTGGTACTTCCTGCGCTACGCATGCCCCGACAATGACAAGTGCATGCTGGATTCCCGAGTGCAGTACTGGCTGCCGGCCGATCAATACATCGGCGGCATCGAGCACGCGATACTGCATCTCCTGTATTCGCGCTTCTGGACCCGCTTCATGCGCGATTTAGGGATGGTCGGGTTCAAGGAGCCGTTCGCCAACCTGTTCACCCAAGGCATGGTGCTCAACGAGGTCTTCTTTCGTAAGCCGGAAACGGGACGCGTGGAGTACTTCAATCCCGCCGATGTCGATGTGACCTTGGATCCGACCGCGCAAAGGCGCATTGCGGTGCTGCGCGCGGACGGCGAAGAAGTCGAATCCGGCGGCGTCGTCACCATGTCGAAGTCGAAGAACAACGGCATCGATCCGCAGGCCCTGGTGGATGAATTCGGCGCGGACACCGCGCGCTTGTTCACCATGTTCGCCGCGCCGCCCGAACAAACTCTCGAATGGTCGGATGAGGGCGTGCAGGGGGCGTATCGATTCATCAAGCGTCTGTGGAAGGCGGTGTATGAGCATGTCACGCAAGGAAAGGTGGTGGCGCTGGACAGGCCAGCCTTGAACGGGAACCAGCGGACGCTGCGCCGTCAGGCGCACCAGACGTTGGCGAAAATGACCGACGATATTGGGCGCCGTCGGACATTCAATACCGCCATTGCCGCGGCAATGGAGCTGTTAAACGCGCTCGCGAAGTATCCGCACCGTTCGCCGCAGGACCGAAGCGTGATCCAGGAGGCGCTGGAGATCGCGGTACTCGGGCTCTCGCCCATTACGCCGCACGTCACTCATGCGCTGTGGCATGCCTTGGGACATGAGAAGGCGCTGATCGATGAGCCCTGGACGGCGGTGGATGCGACAGCGCTGCATACCTCGACCATCGCCCTGGTGGTGCAGGTCAACGGCAAGCTGCGCGGCCACATCACGGTGGCTGTCGGCGCGGACGAGGACACGTTACGCGCCGCGGCGTTGGCCGAGCCCCATGCGCAGAAATTCATCGCGGCGGCGCCGGTACGCAAAGTGATCATCGTGCCGGGTAAGCTGATCAACATCGTGGTGTAATCTCACCGTGACCGGCAGCAACAGTCGTTTAGGTTCTTCGCCCGCCGCTGCGTCCAGCGGGCGACGCCGCGCGCTGCAGTCCGCGTTGACGTTGGTGTCGGCGTTGCCGCTGCTGTCCGCCTGCGGCTTTCGGCTGGCCGGCAGCGACCCTTTGCCCGGAGTACTGGCGCGCCCTTATCTGTCGCTGAAGGACCCGTATACCGATTTCTCACGGGAATTCGAGCATCAGCTGAAAAGCGCGGGAGCCACGCTGCAAAATGTGCGCGCCAATTCCACCGCGACCGTGGAGGTGACTAAGGATCTGGTGGAGCAGAGAACGCTGTCGGTGTCGGCGACCAATATCCCTACCGAATATGAGCTCACCTATACGATCACTTTCGAAGTGCGGGGCCCGGACAAGGAACTATTGGAGCCGCAGACCATCAGCCTGTCGAAGGATTATAGCTTCGAGGAGAACGTATTGCTGGCCAAGGAGCACGAGGCCGATATCCTGCGCCGGCAGATGGCGCGCGATCTGGTAACGATCGTCATGCGCCGGCTCACGAGCTTGAAGTAGAACGGCAAGGGGGCGGCGTGCTGCTGGTCAACGCCATCGATCGCTTCAGCCTCGAACTGCTGTTGGATCGCTATGGCATGCAGCTACAAATAGTGTCGCCCGAGCAGGTGATTCCCGGGTCCTATTGGGGCGAGCGTGAGGCGGGCCTGATCGGCTCGAAATTATATGCGCGACTCGATACGCCGCTGCACTCGGTGCTGCACGAGGGCGCGCATTTCATCTGCATGACTCCGGAGCGCCGCGCCGGCCTGGATACGAATGCGGGGGGCGACGATGCGGAGGAAACTGCGGCCTGCTACCTGCAGGTGACTCTGGCCGATACGCTGCCGAATGTGGGGCACGAGCGGATATGCAGGGATATGGACGAATGGGGTTACAGCTTTCGGCTGGGGAGCACCGCGGCGTGGTTTGCGCAGGATGCCGAGGATGCGCGCGACTGGCTGATCAGCCACGGGCTCATCGATTTGCAGGGTCTGCCCACCTATGACTGTCGATAGACCTGCCAATACGGCGAGCGTGGTGTCGCGCCGCACGGCGCTTGCGGGACTGGGTGCTTTGTTCGCCGCCGGCTGCGGACGCGTGGCATTCATGGCGGCCAATGTGCCTGCTGTCTTCGGCGCCTATCAGCGTCATGCCAACCTGGCTTATGGCGGGGGACCGCAGCATCGCCTGGACGTGTACGTGCCGCACAAGGCCGCCACCGGGCCGCGACCCCTGGTGGTCTTCTGGCACGGCGGACGCTGGAGTTTCGGCGACAAGTCGGACTATCGATTCGTGGGCGCGGCCCTGGCGGAATTAGGCTATGTGGCCGTGTTGCCGAATTACCGGCACTATCCCGAGGTCAAGATGCCGGGCTTCATGGATGACGCTGCGCGCGCCGCTTCGTGGTCAGCGGCGCACGGCAGTGAGTTCGGTGCGGACTCGAATCTTTTGTACTTGATGGGGCATTCGGCGGGCGCGCATCTGGCCGCTCTGCTGACGCTGGACCCGCAGTACTTCGCGGCGACCGGACTGTCCGTGCCGCCCATCGCCGGAGTCATCGGCTTGTCGGGGCCCTATGATTTTCTGCCGCTGCGCGAGGCCGATGTACAAGATATGTTCGGGCCGCCGATGCTCTATCCGCGGTCGCAGCCCATCAGCTTCGTGCATGCCGACGCCCCGCCCATGCTGCTGGTGCATGGGGTGAAGGACGACACGGTGTGGCCGAAGAACTCACGCAATTTTGCCACGCTGCTGCGCTCTTACGGCGTGCCCGTGACCTTGAAGTTGTATCCCAAGCTCGTGCATGCCGACACGGTGGCGGCGCTCAGCCTGCCGGCGCGCGGGCGGGCGCCGACGCTCGCCGACATCGCGGCCTTCATCAGGCAGCCGCGGTCATCTTGAAAATGCCCTGTGCGTTCATGCTGTCGAAGCGCAGGTCGAGCCCGCGTGAACCATCCGCACCCGCGATCATGTCGCGCGAGATGAATTCGTAAAACGAGCCCGGAACCGTCAGCGTCGTCATGCCGCCCCCGGCAGTCCGCAAGCTGCGCGCCACGGGGTCTGCTTTGAATGCCGTCTGGCGTACCGATCCGGTGGTGGACACTTCGACCGTTTCTTTGATCGGCCGCGACAGCGCACGTTGCTCGCAGGCGGTCGCGTCGACATCGGCGACTCGATCGGTGGCGTGATTGAAGGCACAGCCCTCGGTGGCCATCCAGGCGGCTTCCGCCGACTCCGCCAGCAGCAGGCGGTAGTCGACCAGGCTGGGCGCCTCGTGGCAGCGGCGGAACGCGGCGACGATCTCGCTTAAGGCGCCGACTGCCAATTCGAACGCGCAACGCCCATGCTCGGTAAAGGTGGCGAGAGCCATATTCGCGTGATGCGTCAGCGGATCGCGGCTGTTGCCGAACAGCCTGCCCGCCGCCGCTTGGAAGTCGGGCGAAAAGCGCTCCACATGCAGCTCGCTGACAAAGAACTGCGGCAGGGTTGCGGGAAAGTCGCGGTGTGTGAAGGCGCGACCGGTCATGCGCAGCTTCGGCAGCGGATAGGTGCCGGATTGCGTATAGCCCAAGGGCTCCAGGATTCGAGCGAAGGCCGTGACGCCGGGCGGTAGTTCGCCGGTGGGCCCGTGCGGAAAATGAATGGTGCGCAAGGCACCGTGATCAAAGGTGATGCGTTGATGCAATCGCCGTCGATCAGTCACGTAAGCGGCAGCGGTGGGAACGCGCCCGAGCAGGTCATGGAATAGGACGGCATTCAATGCCATCGCAAATACACCCCGCGTCACCGCTCCCGTGTTCTCCACGAGAAGGCTGCGCTCGATCTGCAGGGTATCCAGCATATCGGAGGCGGCTCGCTCACCCGCAATGGCGCGCATCAGGCGCCACAGATGTGTCATGCCGCGGCCGCCACCGGTGCGGCCGGGGCGTAGAAACGGCCGAAGCGATTGGCGAGGAAAGCCGACAGCTTGATGTCTTCTTGACGGATCAGTCCTGACTGCGGCAACTTGCCTTGGGCGAGCATGTCGAGCACGGCGCAAATGCCGCCCGCCGTGGTGATCTGAATGGCGCTGCGGACGCGGCCGCCCAAGGGCGCGGCATAAATCTTGTTGGCGTAGGTCTCCTGCATCAGCTGACCGCCGCGCAAGCCACTTACCGTGACGAACACGATCACCACATCCTGCAGAGTGATGGGCACCGCATTTTCCAGAATGTCCTTGAGGAGTTCGCGGCGATCGCGCAGCCGCAGATCAATGAGCAAAGCCTTCATGATGGCAGCATGGCCAGGGTAGCGGATGGTGCGATAATTGAGATTGCGCACCTTGCCGGCGAGGGTTTCACATAGCGTTCCGAGGCCGCCCGAGGTATTGAAGGCTTCGTATAAAATGCCGTCGAGGGAGAATTCCTCCAGCTCCTCGAGAGGCTGGGTCTCGCGCAACTTGCCGTTGACGATGGCCTCGCAGGGTTCGCAATACTCGTTGATGACTCCGTCCGTGCTCCAAGTCAAATTGTAGTTGAGCGCATTGGAGGGATACTTTGGCAGCGCGCCCACCCGCATACGCACATCGTGCAATTCATCGAAGCGCGAGGCCAAGTCACTGGCCACGATGGTGATGAATCCCGGAGCCAAGCCGCACTGCGGAATGAACGCAGTCTTGGCGCCTTCGGCGAGCTGCTTCACCGCGCGGGTGCTGGCCACATCCTCAGTCAAATCCAAGTAGTGCGCGCCCGCGGTCTTGGCCGCTTCGGCGATGGTGCGGGTGGCGTGATAGGGGGCCGCGCTCAACACGGCGAACTTGCCGGTAAGAATCTTGCGCAGGGTATCGCCCTGGGTGATGTCGGCGGCGATCTTGTTGATGGCCACCGCCGTTTCCAGGCGATCCAACTGCTGCTGCGATCGATCTACGACGGTTACCGAATAATCGCCGGAACTGCCGAGCAGCTCGGCGATCATGGACCCGATCTTGCCCGCGCCAACGATAACAATCTGTTTCATATAGGATTCCTAGGGATATTGCCGGCTATTTTCAAGATATTACCCTGCAATTAGTAGGGTTATTTCAGACGTTTTTAAGGTATATTTACTGCGTTATATAGGGTAAAAGCGGCGGATCGCAATGGATGCTATCGATGAGAGACTATTGTCGGCACTGCGCGAGGACGGGCGTGCCTCGACCGCAAAATTGGCGCGGCTGGTCGGCCGTTCGCGCACCAGCGTACAGAGCCGGATCGAGCGGCTGGAAAAGCAGGGCGTCATCGTGGGTTTCGCGGTGCTGCTGGCACCCGAGCATGGCCTGGGCGCCGTGCGCGCTCACGTCATGATCAAAGTGGGTCCCAAGGAGACGCGCGCGGTCACCGCCGCGCTGCGCGCCATTGCGCAAGTGCGCGTGCTGCATTCGGTGAGCGGCGATGTTGATCTGATCGCCGTGGCCGCCACGGCGTCGGTAGCTGAAATGGATGAGGTCATCGATCGCATCGGCGCACTGGATGGAGTCGAGCGCACCACGTCGTCCATCATTCTGTCGACGAAATTCGAGCGCTGAGTGTGGTAAAAGCGCTAGACACGTCCCCTACGATCAGCTTGCGGGGCATTCGTCCTCGAGAAGGGCTGCGATTTGACGGCATCGGGCGGCGGAAACGCGTTCTTGACCTTAGCCTCGTCGAAGTAGTGCAGTACGGGTGTGGACAGCGGCGCAGCCCGCGGCGGCGCATGTATTTTCAATTGAATCGATCCCCCCCAATCAGATCACCCCGGAGCGGCCAACCTGCAGTTCCTTGGCCCGCGCCAGAGCCAACTCGAAAGAATCAATGACATTCTCTGGTCCGACGTGCGCAATGATGCCGCCGCGCTCCAACTTGTAACGCACATTGGGCCTGACCTCAACCAGCAATACGACGGCGCCGTGCCGCTTGAAATCGCTGATGATTTCTTCGATGGCGAAAATGCCGGTGGCATCGACGAAAGGCACATTGCCCATGCGCAAGATGAGCGTCGTCGCGGGGCGCTGTATGTGCTCAAGGGTACGCTCGAGCTTCTCGGCCGCACCAAAGAATACGGGTCCGTCGATGTTGAAGATGACGGTGCCGGAGTTCGCCGGCAGGGGTGTCAGGCCGGATTCGGATGTTTGGACCGGCGCGCCCGTCGACGCTTCCGTTGCTGCAAGCGCTAAAGCGGGCTGCCCTTCGTTCTGCTGTTCGACGTTTACCGAATCCGCCATGCGCCTCATGAAAAACAGCGCCGCGAGAATCACGCCCACGTTGACGGCGACCACCAGGTCAACGAATACCGTCAAGAAGAAGGTCAGCAGCAATATGCCCACGTCGACCCTCGGCGCGCCGCGAATCAGGCGCACCACATGCGGCAATTCGCTCATATTCCAGGCCACCACGAATAGGACGGCGGACAGACAACATAGCGGTATCGCGGAGGCCAGCGGCCCCAGCAGCACAATCACCAGCACCAGAAACACCGAATGCACGATTCCGGCAAGGGGACTGGTGGCGCCATTGCGGATATTGGTCGCGGTGCGGGCGATGGCACCGGTGGCGGCGAAGCCGCCGAACAGAGGCGCCACGATGTTGGCGATGCCTTGGCCGATGAGTTCTTGATTGGAGTCGTGACGGGTGCCAGACATGCCGTCGGCAACGACGGCGGACAGCAGCGACTCGATCGCGCCCAGCAATGCAATGGTGAAGGCGGGGCCCACCAGCGAGAGCACCCGCGCCAGATCCAGCGAGGGAAAAGACAGCGTCGGGAGGCCGCGGGGAATGCCGCCGAAAGCAGAACCGATGGTTGCTACGCCCTTAAATTGAAACACGGCCTGCACGGAGGTAACCACGATCAGAGCGACGAGGGGCGCCGGGATGCGTCGCAGGTAACGCGCGCCCACGGTCAAAATTGCGAGCGCCAGCAGCGCCAACCCCGCCGTGGGCAGATTGATAGTCGGCCAGGCTTCGATGAGAGACCACAGCTTCTGATGGAAGCGCAATCCGGAGGGACCTGGGTTGAGCCCCAAGAAATCTTTCCATTGGCCGACGAAAATGATGACGGCGATCCCGGCCGTAAAGCCGACGATGACGGGATTGGGAATGTACTTGATCACCGCGCCCAGGCGTGCGAAGCCGAACACGGTCAGAATCACGCCCGCCATCAGCGTGGCGATTTGCAAGCCTGCGATGCCGTGCTGCGCCGTGATGATGGAAAGCACGGCGATGAATGCCCCGGTGGGGCCGGAAATCTGTACGCGAGTGCCGCCGAAAATCGAGGTGAGCAACGCGGCGACAATCGCTGTGTAGAGCCCCTGCTCCGGGCGTGCACCGGAGGCCATGGCGAAGGCCATCGCCAGCGGCAATGCGACAATGCCCACCACCACGCCGGCCAGCACATTGTTGCGGATGTGACCCCGCGACCACAATCCGGCTGCCTTGGCCTGCAGCAGTGCGATCACTTGGATGAATTCATGTCGACGCTCCCCCGCACGTTGCCCGCACCTTCCCCGCAATATAGAGGTTATACCGACTCCCATCGAATTGATCCGTGCGGCAGGCATCAGGAATGTCCCGTCCGCAGCGCGTACAAGTAGGACACCCTCCGACATGCACATGCGTGTTGCCGCCCTATCTTCTGTTAATCGGGTGCGGCCATGATGGGGATGGCATATACCGCCCAGAGTGGGGGGTGCCACAGGAGGAATCGTGAGAAAAGTTATCGTTCTGCTGGTTGCAGCCTATCTGGCGTCCGGCTGCGTTGCGGGAAGCAATATTTCGCATGCCGATGGTCCCGGAGCCAGCAAACCCGATGCGCCGACACTGTGCCGCGACGGCACCACACCGCCGTGCAATGATCGAGGCTGAACGCGGACTTAAGTTGAACGCCATGACGGACGTCCGGGAGCAGAGAAGGTAGCCGGCGCTCCCAAAAATAAAAAACGGCGTGGGCCTTATCAGGTGCCCACGCCGCCGGGATATCGCACCAGCGGGGGAGTTGGCTGGCTTGCCGGCGCGA
>JBDUEQ010000111.1:0-7783 GCA_040002315.1 Gammaproteobacteria bacterium | reverse complement strand
GCCATTTATTTAACATCATGTTGCGGGTCCAGCGCTGATCCAGTTCACGCTTGAGTCCAGAGTGCAGCCTGGACAGCTGCGGATGCCGCTGGAAACCACGGAAGCTGCGCACCTCCGCGAGCCGCGCATCGTGATACACGCACACCTCCAAATCAGGGTCGCAGACCTGATCCGCGCCGCAATCGAACTCATATGTGAGACGGAACACACTGGTGTAGCGGCTCAATTCCAACGGCGTGAGATAGAGATCACAGTCCGATTCGACCTGAGACACGCTTCGCGATTTCACCATGCGGAGATCGTCGACGAGCCAGCGCAGGCGTACGAAATTACTCTCGTACAGCGTCATCAAGCTGACGAAGCTGCCGGGCTTCGCTCGCCAAGTTGTCGCACACCATTGATCCGCTAACATGCGTCGAACTATACCATGCACATGCGCAATGTCAGGGGCGCAGGCGCCGCTCAATGCCGGTACGGTCGAGAATTCTGCTTGATATTTCTTCAATTGATACTTCGGTGGCGTCCAGCATGGGGATACCATGCCGCTCGAATAGCGACTCCGCCGCTCTGACCTCAAAGGCGACCTGCTGCGCCGAGGAATAGCGGCTGTCGGGACGGCGCTCATTGCGAATTTGTTGCAATCGGTCCGGCTTGATCGTCAGGCCGAATAGTTTGCGCGCATACGCTTCCAGCGGCGGCGGCAGCTTTCGCGATTCCAGATCGTCGTCGGTCAAAGGATAATTTGCAGCGAATATGCCGTACTGCATCGCTAAATACAGGCAAGTCGGCGTCTTTCCCGAACGCGAGACGCCGACGAGTATCACGTCCGCGCGCTCGTAATCCCTCACCACCGAGCCGTCGTCATTGGCCAGAGCGAAGTTCGTCGCGTCGATGCGCGTGGCGTATGCATGCGTATCGGCCATGCGATGGGTCCGGCTTTCGACGTGGGTGGATTGGGTCTTCAGCTCGCTTTCGAGCGGCGCCAGGAACGGGTCGAAGAAATCCAAAAAAAATCCACTGCTGCCGCGAACCACGTTGCGCACATCCTCTCGAACCAGGGTGCTGAATATGATCGGCCTTACGCCTTCTTGAGCGCCGACCAAATCGATCTTGCGAACCGCCTCAATCGCCTTGTCAACGCTGGCGATAAATGGCACAGTCACCTGGCGAAATTCGATGCCTTCGAACTGCGTCATGAGGCTATGACCCATTGTTTCTGCAGTAATACCCGTTTGATCGGAAACAAAGAACACAGTTCTTTTAATCACGGTAGCCTCAGGTGTCGGTGCATCGCCACCGGCAAAGTGTTCCACTTAAACCACCGCCCCACAAGCAGCGCCCTATGAAGCCCTACATCATTCCATTCGAGCAGTTGAAAAATAAAGACGTCGAACTCGTGGGCGGCAAGAACGCTTCACTCGGCGAAATGATCTCCGGACTCGCGAACCTCGGTGTGTCGGTGCCCGGCGGGTTTGCGACTACATCGCATGCGTATCGAGACTTCCTCGCGCAGGACGGACTCGACGAGCGCATCCGCAACGTCTTGGCGACGCTCGACGTCGACGATGTCGAGCGTCTTGCGGTGGTGGGTGCGCAAATCCGCGGCTGGATGCTCGCGACACCCTTCCCGAAGCGCCTGCAAGAGGAGATTCTGGACTCCTGGCGCAAAATGGGCAAGGCGAGCGGCGGCGAACTGGCGGTCGCGGTGCGTTCCTCCGCGACCGCGGAAGATCTGCCCGACGCCTCCTTCGCCGGTCAGCAGGAGACTTTCTTAAACGTGCGCGGTGAGGATCACTTGATGACCTGCGTGCACGAGGTATATGCATCGCTGTTCAACGACCGCGCCATCTCCTATCGAGTGCACAACAAATTCGATCACAACGCGGTCGCGCTATCGGTCGGCGTGCAGCACATGGTGCGCAGCGACTTGGGCGCCGCAGGGGTGATGTTCACCCTCGATACGGACTCCGGATTTCGC
This sequence comes from Gammaproteobacteria bacterium, assembly GCA_040002315.1. GTDB lineage: Bacteria > Pseudomonadota > Gammaproteobacteria > Steroidobacterales > Steroidobacteraceae > Bog-1198. Next base: position 5,805 of record JBDUEQ010000111.1, on the reverse strand, counting down.
GAAGTGGTATTCATTACCGCCGCTTATGGTTTGGGCGAAACGGTCGTGCAGGGCGCGGTCAATCCGGATGAATTCTACGTCTACAAGCCGGCATTGCGCGCCGCACGGCGCTCCATCCTGCGCAAAAATCTCGGCGGTAAGGCCATTAAGATGATCTACGGCGAGCCGCATTCGAAGGATCGCGTGCGCACCGTCGAGGTCGCGGCCGCCGATCGAAACCGGTTCTCGATCGACGAGGCGGATATCGTGAATCTGGCGAAGCAGGCGCTGATCATCGAGGAACACTACGGCACGCCAATGGACATCGAATGGGGCAAGGACGGTGCAACCGGCAAAATTTACATACTGCAGGCACGCCCGGAAACCGTGCAGAGCCGCGCAGGCCGCACTATTCTGAGATTCACCCTGAAGGCTCGCTCAAAGACCCTGATCACCGGGCGCAGCATAGGCCAACGCATCGGCGCCGGTCATGCGCGGATCATCAAGGACGTGAAGGAGATGTCGAAGGTCAGGGCCGGCGACGTGCTGGTGGCCGACATGACCGATCCGGATTGGGAGCCCGTCATGAAGCGCGCGGCTGCCATCGTCACCAATCGAGGCGGGCGCACCTGCCATGCGGCCATCATCGCCCGCGAGCTCGGAATACCCGCGGTAGTCGGCTGCGGCACCGCCACGACCGCAATCAAGGAAGACCAGGCCGTCACGGTGTCCTGCGCGGAAGGCGACACCGGCTACGTGTATGAGGGCATGCTGGACTACGATCAGCGCAGCATTGAGATGGGCTCCATGCCGCCGATCTCCGTGAAGATCACCATGAACGTCGGCAATCCAGATCGCGCGTTCGATTTCGCTGGCATGCCGCACAAAGGAGTGGGTCTGGCACGCTTGGAGTTCATCATCAACCGCATGATCGGCGTGCACCCGCGCGCGCTGCTGGAGTTCGACAAACAGAGCGCCGAACTCAAGGACACCATCAGCAAGCAGATCGCCGGCTACGACGGCCCTGTGAATTTTTACGTGGACAAACTCTCCGAAGGCATCGCGCAGATCGCCGCCGCCTTTGCGCCTGAACCGGTTATCGTGCGTTTGTCGGATTTCAAATCGAATGAATATGCCAATCTGATCGGCGGCAAGAACTACGAACCGCACGAAGAGAACCCGATGCTCGGCTTTCGCGGCGCCTCGCGCTACATCGACAAGGTGTTCAGACCCTGTTTCGAACTCGAGTGCCGCGCGCTGAAGCGGGTGCGAGACGAGATGGGCTTGACCAACGTGCAGGTCATGGTGCCGTTCGTGCGCACCGTGAGCGAGGCCAGGGCCGTCACCCAACTGCTCGCCGACAACGGCTTGAAGCGCGGCGACAATGGCCTGAAGCACATCATGATGTGCGAGCTGCCGACCAATGCCCTGCTCGCCGACCAATATCTCGAGTACTTCGACGGCATGTCCATCGGTTCGAACGACATGACCCAGCTCGCCCTTGGCCTCGACCGAGATTCGAGCGTGGTGGCCAAGTCATTCGACGAGCGCGACGACGCGGTCAAGGCGCTGATGTCCATGGCCATCAAGGCCTGCAAAAAACAGGGTAAGTACGTCGGCATCTGCGGACAGGGGCCCTCGGATCATCCGGAACTCGCTCTCTGGCTGGTAGAACAGGGCATCGACAGCCTCTCGCTGAATCCGGACACCGTGGTCGAAACCTGGATGTTCCTGGCGGGCGACGCCGTCAAATAGGCCCGCGCGAGCTAAATTCGCAGAAGATGCTCGCGGTAGTACTGCAGCTCGCGGATCGACTCGCGCACATCATCCATTGCTAGATGACTCGATGCCTTGCGAAACCCCTCGAGCAGCTGCGGCGCCCAGCGCTGCGCCAACTCCTTCAACGTGCTCACGTCGAGATTACGGTAGTGAAAGAACCGCTCTAGTACCGGCATGTGGCGCGCCAGAAAGCGACGATCCTGGCAGATGCTGTTGCCGCACATTGGCGATTTTCCCGGAGTGACCCAGGTTTCAAGAAATCGCAGCGTCTCGCGCTCGGCCGCGGCGGCATCGATGGCGCTTGCCAACACGCGCGTGCTCAACCCGGAGCGCGCGTGCTGATTCCGATTCCAATCATCCATTGCTGCCAGCACCGCCACGCTTTGATGCACCGCGAACACCGGTCCCTCGGCCAGCACATTGAGGTGTTTGTCGGTTACGATCGTCGCGATTTCCAGGATGAGATCCGACTCCGGCTTGAGGCCGGTCATTTCCAAGTCGATCCAAATGAGATTTTCGGGAGATTTCGTCATGATTCAGCCGATGATGGCCACGCCAAAAAACGCATGGTAGCAGAGCAAAGGACTCCGCAAGGCGCGATTGGCGGCACCGGGACGGTCCTTGCCAGCTACGGTCGAGGCGTCCTGGTGCAGGCGGACGGCATGACCCTGCGATGCGCGTTGACGGGACGCAAACAGCGGATTGTCTGCGGCGATCGCGTCACCTGGACGTATCCGCCTTCCGCCGATGGCCCGTCGATACAGTCCATTGAGCCGCGCCGCAATCTCATCGAGCGAATCGACGCGCGCGGCCGCCCTGAGCCGGTGGCGGCAAACATCGATCGGCTGGCCGTCGTGGTGGCTGCTGAGCCGGCGCCTGACTGGTTCCTGGTCGACCGCTACTGGGCAGGTGCCGTGTTGAAGGATCTGGATGGCTTGCTCATCGTCAATAAGCTCGACCTCGGAACACAGGCGCTGCAGCCGGAGATCAAGACCTACCGCAACTTGGATTTGCAGTGCGTAGAAGTGGCCTCGCAATCGGCAACGGGGATGGCCGATCTTGCGCGAACGCTCGAGGGCAGCGTGACGCTTCTGGTCGGACAATCGGGTGTCGGCAAGTCATCCTTGGTCAATGCCCTGGTGCCGGACGCGGCGGCGCAAACCGCCGAATTGACCCGCGATGTAGAGGGCCGGCATACGACCACGACGGCGCGCTGGTACCAGCTCGGCGCCAATTCCGCGATTGTGGATGCACCGGGAGTTCGAGATTTCGCGCCGCCGGCGCATCTGCTACGCGCCGCCGAGCGAGGCTTCGTTGAAATCCTAAGGCTCAGCGTGAACTGCCGCTTCAAGGACTGCCGGCACATGGAGGAGCCTGGGTGCGCGGTGCGCACTGCCGTCTTGGCTCAGCTGATTGCGCCGCGGCGCTACGAGAGCTATCGGCGGCTGTTTCGCCTGTACGAGAAGCTCGCGTCCTAGGACACGTTGGTGCGGCCGGCCAAGGCATGCGCCAGCGTGCCGCCGTCGACGTATTCCAATTCGCCGCCGACCGGCACACCGTGAGCGATGCGCGACGCCTTTAAGCCCAGGCGCAGGGCAAGTTCACCCAAGTAATGGGCCGTCGCCTCGCCCTCCGCTGTCGGGTTGGTGGCGAGAATCACTTCACGAACTTCGCCATCGCCCAGCAAGCGCTCGAAATCATCCAATCCGAGTTCAGCGGGCCCGACTCCGTCGAGCGGCGACAAATGCCCCATCAGCACGAAGTAGCGGCCGCGAAAGCCGCCCGACTGTTCGATGGCGACCACATCTGCCGGCGACTCGACTACGCACAACTGGGCGACGTCGCGCTGGCTCGACGCACAGATCGGGCAGAATTCGCTCTCGGTCAACATGCGGCAGCGCTTGCAATGGCCGACATTGTCGAGCGCTTCCGCCAGCGCTTGGCTCAACACCTTGCCGCCGTCCCGATCCCGTTCCAGCAGATAGAACGCCATGCGCTGCGCGGATTTCGGACCGACGCCGGGAAGGCAGCGCAGCGAATCGATCAAGCGGGCAAGCGTGGGGGTATACTTCATCGGCAGGCGTCGATCAAAACGGCAGCTTCATGCCGGGCGGAAGATTGAGGCCCGACATGAGTCCGGTATACTTCTCTTGGCTGCGCGCCGCAATTTTCCGCGTCGCATCGTTGATGGCTGCCACCAACAGATCCTCGAGCAAGCCGACGTCCTCGCCGAGCAGTTTCTGCTCTATGGCCACTTTCTTCGCCTCATGATTGCCATTCAACGTCACTTTGACCATGCCCGCGCCGGACTCGCCAGTTACCTCGAGATCGGCGAGCTCGGCCTGTGCCTTCTTCATGGTTTCCTGCATCTGCTGCGCCTGGCGCATCAGATTGCCCAATCCACCCTTCATCATGGCTATTCCCTCAATGCTAGTTCGCGGGTTTGACCGACGCGGCGTCCACATCGGCGCCGAAACGCTCGCGCAGCCCCTTGACCGTTGGATCCGCGTCGAACGCGGATGCGGCGCGAGCCGCTTTGTCCTGCTCATCGAGCGCACGCTGCCGCGCCGGCGTCGCAAGCGCCGATTGCACCGTCTCATAAGTTACGCGAATGTCGCGACCGAGATACTTGGACAGTCCCTGTACCAGTTTCTCTTCGATCGGGCGCGTGCGCCTATCCGCGGCTGCCTGATCGATTTTCAAGGTCAATGCGTCATTCTCGAAATTGGCCGGCACGCAGTTCAACGCGAACTGGCGCACCATGCCGCTCAAGTTCGCCGCCTCCACCAACGTGGACCAATTGCCCGCGTCAATGCTGGTCAGTCTGACATTCGGTGCTGCGGGGCTTGGCGCAGCGGCGGGAGCGGCAGCCGGATCGCGGCTCTTCGCCCCCTCCTGAGCCACGGCGACATCGGGACGAAACGCCAGCATGCGCAGCAAGGTCATTTCGAAGCCGAGGCGCGGCTCCGGCGCCATGGCCAAGTCGCGGCGCCCGCCCAAGGCGATCTGATAATAAAGCTGCACATCTTCCGGAGAGATCGCCTGCGCAAGCCGCGTCAGCGACGCTGCGTCGAATTCCTCGTCTTGTTGCGCGGCGTCGGGCACGATTTGCACAATCGCCACGCGCTGCAGGAATGCCGCCAATTCGACCAGCGCACGGTCATAGTCGGGCGCGTCGCGGTCCAGATTTTTGACTTCGGCCAGAAGCGCCGGTCCGTCCGAACGCGCCAAGGCGTCGATGAGCCGGCCGACGTGGCCGCGATCGATGGTGCCCAGCATGGCGCGCGTATTAAGCTCATTCAGCGTGCCTCCGCCGAATGCGATCAGCTGATCCATCAGGCTCAGGGCATCGCGCATGCTGCCCTCGGCCGCGCGCGCCAGCAGGGCCGCCGCCGCTGGATCGAACTGCATGTTTTCCGCCGCAGCGATGAATTTCAGGCGATCGCCGATGAGCGAGGCCGGCAATCGCTTGAGACTGAATTGCAGGCAACGCGACAGCACAGTCACCGGGAGCTTTTGCGGATCGGTGGTGGCCAGCAGGAACTTGACGTGCGGCGGCGGCTCTTCCAATGTCTTGAGCAAGGCATTGAAGGAATGATTCGAGAGCATGTGCACCTCGTCGATGAGGTACACCTTGTAGCGGCCGCGGCTCGGCGCGTACTGTACGTTGTCGAGCAATTCGCGGGTGTCGTCGACCTTGGTGCGCGAGGCGGCATCGACTTCGATCAGATCGACAAAGCGGCCCTCATCTATTTCGCGGCAGGCTGCGCACACGCCGCAGGGATTGGAACTCACCCCCGCCGTCTCGCAGTTCAGCGATTTGGCAAGAATGCGTGCAATAGTGGTCTTGCCCACGCCGCGCGTACCCGTGAACAGGAAGGCGTGGTGAACCTTGCCGCTGTCGAGCGCGTTGGCGAGGGCGCGCAGTACATGTTCCTGCCCCACCATCTCTGCAAACCGCTTGGGGCGCCATTTACGTGCTAAGACGATATAGCTCATAGGAGATTCAGTTTAACTTCGGAACTTCACGCTCGCGTGGCTTTTAAG
>JBDUEQ010000110.1:0-18596 GCA_040002315.1 Gammaproteobacteria bacterium | reverse complement strand
TGCCCTCGCCCGGAATCGAACCGGGATGAGATGGTTACTCGACGGATTTTAAGTCCGTTGCGTCTACCGATTCCGCCACGAGGGCCCGGGTTTCGAAGTTTAGCAGTTTGCGCGGGGGCTCACAGGGCGAGGCGCTCGGGCGCGGGCACGCACCAAATGTCGATGGGACCGCGGCGGCCGCGCAATTCGAATTGCGGTAACTGCAAGAACGGCCGTGCGCCGCTCGTGGCTGCGGCATTGTTTTCCAGGGCAGCGGCAACTGTGCATGAGAACAGCACTTCGCCGGCTCGCGCCCGACTGCACAGGCGCGCAGCCACATTGACGGTGTCGCCCACCAGGGTTGTCCGCTTGTGGCGCGACGGACCCAGTGCGCCAACGGCGACTTCACCCAGATGCAAGCCAACACCGATACCCGAATCGATGGACAGCTCGCTGCGCCAGCGCGCCGCAATGGGAATGAAGGCCTCGAGCATTGAATACCCAGCGGTCAATGCTTCCTGTGCGCCGTTGCCCTTTTGCTGGTTCACGCCGAATCCCGCCATCATTCCGTCACCGGCTAAGTGAAAGACCGTACCGCCGCTCTTCTCGACCGCGCTTGCCAAGGTGCGAAAGAATTCATCGAGCAGCGGCACGACACGTGCCGCAGGGAGCCGCTCCGCCATGCCCGTGTAGCCGCGCAGATCTGCAAACAGCACTGTGACGCGGGCGGTGTGTACCGTGGCGGGCTGCCGGACCCGCGTGACGATGATCGGTCCCACCGGACGCAATCGAGAACGTCCTTCTCGCCCCTCGATACTCACTCGTCGCGTGTCGCCGAAAAGATGGTGTTCATAAGCCGCTTTCCTCGGAGTTTGACCGCCCCAGGATATACAATTACCAGCTCCAGCGTAATCCTGAGCATATTTTAGTTTTTTTGGATCGGCTGCGGAATGAGGCCGACCATCAACTGCCGAATGAGGCCAACCATGAATTGCAATCAATTTGTCTCACTGGCATGCACTGCCGGGCTCGCACTTTGGCACGCGTCCTCCGTTGCTGCCGAGCCTGGGTCTTCCCCGCCTGCCGCGATCGTGAAACAACTGTTCGACAGCGACCAGACAGGCGTTCCGGGCAAGGAGCTACTGATGCTGACGGTCGAATATGTCGCAGGCGGTGCATCTCTGCCCCATCGTCACGACGCCCAAGTGTTCGTGTATGTGCTTGAGGGCGAGGTCAAGATGCAGGTCGCGGGCGGACCTGTTCTCACGCTGCACCCGGGCCAGACGTTTTACGAGAGCCCGTCCGACGTACATAGCGTTTCGGCCAATGCCAGCAAGACCAAACCGGCAAAGATTCTCGTGTTCATCGTCAAGGACAAGGGAGCGCCGGTAACGCGCGAAGTCGAGCCCACGGCAACGCCGTGAGAATCCTTGCCATTGGCAGCCTATTTCTCTACTGCTGGATGTGGACGGCGACCGCGACGGCGGGAATGACTGGACAGCAGCGCGCGCAAGCGGCTGGCCGAGCGATCTTAGGCACCCCCGCGCCGCGGCTGGTTGTGAAAACCATCGACGGCGATGCCATCGATCTTGGCAGTCTCTACGGCAAGAAAGCCGTGTACCTCAAGTTTTGGGCAACCTGGTGCGTGCCCTGCCGGCAGCAGATGCCGCATTTCCAACATGCTTACGAAACCGCGGGCGCGGATTTGGCGGTGATTGCCATCGACGTGGGTTTCAACGATTCCGTCGAGGCCGTGCGCGCTTATCGCAAAAAGCTCGGCATCACCATGCCTATTGTGTTCGATGACGGAAGTTTGGGCGCCGCCTTTCATCTTCGGGTGACACCGACGCACATTGTCATCGGTAAGGACGGCCGCGTCCGCTACGTCGGCCATCTTGCCGACAAGGATCTCGACGCGGCCTTGGTGAAGGCTCGCGCACCCGGCCGTTCCGGTCCAGAGACTGGTGCAATGGCGAACAACGGGCCGCCGCCCGTGGCGGTTGGAGATCTCCTACCCGAGCGATCCTTGCGGACCCTCGACGGCGCGCGCTTCGAATTTCGGCGCGGCATCGCGCCGAAACCACTCACCGTCTTGGTTTTCCTGTCGCCGTGGTGCGAATCTTACCTGGCGGATACTCGGCCCGAAGTCGCCGCGAATTGCCGCAGCGCCCGCACGCAGTTCAGCGAATTGAGCGCCGATCCGCGCATTCGCTGGCTCGGCATCGCATCCGGGCTCTGGGCGAACGCTGAAGACCTGCGTCGGTATCGCAAGGACAACAAGGTGACCATCCCGCTTACGTTGGATGCGTCCGGCGATATGTATCGGGCGTTTCGTGTCAATGACGTCCCGACCGTCCTCATCGCTGACGGCGGAGGGCGCATCGTGCGCCGCATACAGGGCGACGCGCTTAAGGACACCGCAGCGCTGCGGACCGCAGTCCGGGTCGCCGTCGACTCTCACCCATGATCACTCGACTCTTGGTGTTGGCGGCTGTCTCTCTGGGGGCTTATTCGAGCGCAGCCACGCTGATTGCGCCAGACACTTATTTGATTGCCGGCGCAGCCACGCCAAACCGCCAGCCTGACGGCAACAGCGTCATCATCGCGGCGCCACAGGGATTGATCGTATTCGACACCGGACGGCACCAAGATCACTCGCAGGCGATACTCGATTTCGCGCGTGCGCAAAATCAGCCTGTCGCCGCCATTATCAATTCACACTGGCACTTGGACCACGTCGGCGGCAACCCGCGCCTGCGGAATGAATTTCCGGACCTCAAGGTCTATGCGAGTTCGGCCATCGATGCTGCCCGCGCGGGCTTCCTCGCCGATTATCGTGTGCAGCTCATGACCGAGATCGGGCGTTCTGCCAAGGATCCTGGGGCCCAAGCTTCCCTGCGTACGGAAGTCGCGCTGATCGACGCGGGAGCTGCGCTCGGCCCGACCGATGTCGTCGCGAAATCCGCTCGCTTGAGTATTGCCGGCCGGGCGTTGCAGCTCAATCTGGAAACGCGCGCCGTGACGGCCGGAGACGTGTGGGTGTTCGATCCCAAGTCTCGAGTCCTGCTGGCGGGCGACCTGGTCACCCTGCCGGCGCCTTTTTTTGAAAGCGCCTGCCCGCCGCGCTGGCGCGACTCACTGGCTAGTCTCGAGAAAGCACCCTTCGTGCGGCTGGTGCCCGGCCACGGCGCGCCCATGCAGCGCAAGGAATTCGACGTCTACCGCAAGGCGTTCTCGCAACTTCTCGACTGCGCCGCCGGGGATTCGAAGAAGTCCGACTGCGTAGACGGCTGGATCACCGATGCCGCCGTGCTCATTCCGTCGTCCAAGGACGTCAGTTACGCGAGAACCCTTATCGACTACTACATCGACAACTATCTGCGCAACACCAGCGAGCGCATTCGCAAGTTCTGCTCCGGATGATCGAATGCCTCAAAACGGATAATTGAGCCCCGTGAATGCAGCAATGCCCTCGCTGCCGTAGCCGATATCCACGTATCCAACCACGAAGGGGCGCGCGATGCCTCGAAACCCGACTCCATAGACATGATGTAGATCGGACACGGGACTCGTGCCGGAGCGGGCGAACACCCGGGCCACATCGATGAAGGGCGTCACTTCAATGTCGACGACGGTGGAGGTCGCGTCAAAGGACAGAACCTTGCGCCGCACCTCGAGGCTGGTGGAGAAGGAATCGCGATCGTAGTAGCGCCCCAGGCCGAAGCCGCGCAGCGGCTGTGTGCCGCCGACCACGCTGTCACCGCCGCCGATGCTGCTGAGCGCCCAGAACGGCACATCGTGGGCCGTGGGCAGATAGCGTACGGACATATGTGTCACCACAATGGTGTCCTTGGCGACGGTCAGGAACGAGCGCCCATCCGCGCCAACTTCGCTGTACATGGAATCGTTGAGCAGCCCGCCGCGGCTGGCCAATCCACCGTAGGCGATCAACTGCAGGCCGCGGCTCGGCACGGTCAAATCGTCGCGGGTGTCGTAAACGATGGCGAGCCGGTTGAGTGATTGCGTGGTGGTGCCCAGCGCAGCGGGAAAGCGCACCTCGATCGAGTCGACCGTGTCCAAGGTCCCCGGGAGCACATCCACGAATTGCAGTCGCGCGGTGTAGAGCAGCTGCCACGCAGGGGTCAAATTCAGTCCGATCTGAACTTGGAGCCGTTCCTGCTGATTGGTGTAATTAGTCTCCTCATCCTTCGACGATTTGTTGCCGAGGCCGTAAAAGCGCGGCGTGCCGTCGCGATCGTAGATCGCACTGGCGGTGAACGACCAACGCTCGGTGCGCAGACGCCCCCGCTGGAACTGCGCTTCGAATCCGCGTTCGACCCGCTGCTTGATGCCGGCAACCACCGACCATTGTTCGTCTCCCGAGGTATAGCCATACACGCGCCCATGCACGCCGACGCCGAAATTGGGGCTGTAAATGATATCGGGCGCGACGATCCGGCGGATCTCGTGATTCTCGTCGGCCTGTATCCAGGTCGGGATCAGACCCAAAGTCGTGCCGCTATCGGGATCCACGGCAATTTCTGGTACCGGAATGAAGGGGGCAGTCGCGGGATTGAACCATCGCGTAAGCCAGTTGAGCGGTTTGGCGGGCGGTGGTGGGATCGGTCCGGGCGACGGCGCAGGCGCCGGCTCCTGCGTGGCTTGCGCTTGCACCCGCCAAGGTGCAGCTGACAGCAGAGCGCCAAGAAGGACGAGACGCGCGGCAGCCCTCACAGCGTGACCTGTGCGGGATTGAGCAACCACATCAGCGAACCGCGGCCGCAGGTTCTAAACACCGCATGAGCCGCATCACCGACACAGCCCATCAGGTCCACCATATACAAATGTCTCGGGCGATCTTCGATGACATAAAGTTCACGTCCGCAAAATCCAGTCGGCGTCAGCAGCACGGTCGAGGCATTCGAGGTTTGCGCCACCACCTGAGCAGTGGCAGTCGAAATGCGGAGACGGCGGAGCGAGCCGGCGCAGATTGCGTAGTTTGGCGCTACGGCTCGGCGCGGCAGCAATGCGGGCCGCTTGAGCGGTCCCGTCTACGGCGGGCTGGCGTATCGATGCGTTCATGGTCTTGTCTGCGACAGGGGTTGCAGTTGCGGCAGCACCTCATGCGCGGCGCGGATCACGTCCGTGGGAAAATCAATTTCGATCCACGGTGCGCCGGTGACGTCGGCAACCTCGAAAATCTGGCTGCGCTCGAGCAGCAGGTCGCGCACCGCCTCTTCATGCGGCATATTGGCGCGGCCGGACTCGACATAGCCCGCGACCAGAGCCGAGAGCCGCCGCGCACCGGCCGGGTCGAAGCGGAAGAACCCGACGGATTCACCGATGGTGTCGTATCTCAGGTCCGCCGCCACCTGCTTGCGCAATTCGACCGGCACCCCGTCCTGCACGCAGAGCTTGACCGGTTCGTCGCCGGCCTCGAAATCGCGGTCGATCAATACGCGGTTGACCGGTCCTGAACCCGCCACCAGCGCATTCGCGATGCGCTGGTCGTACAGCACATCGGCATCCATCAGCAGTACTTCGCCGCCGCGCGTCATCGCCTCGGCGACGGTGTGGACCGTCAGCACGCTGCCCAACTCAAACTGCGGATTCAGCACGATCTCGGGCCGCGGTTGCCAGTGCAGCCGATCAAGCTCGGCCTCGACGCGCTCGTGCCGAAAGCCGAGCGCCAGCACGACGTCGTCTACGCCGGCGCTTTTCAGCATCCGCAAATGCCGTTCGAGCAGGCTCATGCCGCCGAACTGCAGTAAACACTTCGGCAACTGCCGCTCGTCAGCTTGTTGCAGGCGCAGGCCACGGCCGGCCGCGAGAATGATGGCGCGCATTAAGGTCCTTCAAAATCCAGGTTGCAGGAATTTTACACGGCGGCAGGGTTGCCGCGCGAGGAAAGGTGCAGGTACAACAGTCCCGGCAGCCCCAGCAGAAGTTCTCGCGTGCGCTTGGCGAGCGCCAGCGCCAGCGCCGCATCGGGCGGCAGGCCGACCAGCGGTGCCAGCAGCAGGTAGCCGCCCTCCTGCACGCCAATGGCGCCGGGGATGACGAAGGCCGCGCCGCGAATGGCCTGCCCTAGACTTTCCAACACCAAGCAATTGACCCATCCGGCCGGTTGATGAATCAACTGAAGAATTAGATATACCTCGCCGGTCCCAATCACCCAGCCCACCCAACTGAGCGAAAAGCTTGCAGCCACCGGGCCCGCGCGGCCGTAAGTGCTACGTACAGCAGCATCGATCGCTTCGGCCTGCGTCATCCACTGCGACCAATCGCGTTTGCCCGCAAAGCGCGTGGCAGCGCGCATCACTTTGCTGAACAGACCGCGACGCTGCATCCAATAGAACCCCCCCACCTGCAGCGCCAACAAAGCGCTCGCGATCAGTGCCGACGTGCGCAGCGCGTGTTGCGAAACCAGCGTCGCCTGGGCGCCCAGCAACGCAACACCGAGCAATGCAAAGGTGATTTGCGCAAACGTCTGCAGCGTGGTGCTGACAGTGATCACTGCAGCGGCCTCCGGCATGAGCATCCCGCGTCGTGCCAGATGACGGGCCATCAGCACCGGACCGCCGATCTGGCCCGCCGGCATAAGGCTATTGGCGGATTCTCCGGCCCAACGCGCGAGCACGGCGTCGAGCATCGCCCTGCGCGACGCGCCGCTCGCGAACAGCACGCGGATCGCCAAGGCATCCACGCCCAGCGGCAGCAGGTGAAACAGCGCGACCCACAATAGGCCCCACCCTGCCAGCGACAAAACGGCGATGACTGCCGGCAACCCCTGCGAGGCAAGCACGCCGATGAACAGCAGCACGCCCGCAGTGAGCGCCCACGTCGCCGCTCTGGTCATGCGCGGCGGCGAAATACTTGACGAAAGCCGAAATACGCCACCGCATCTTTCATGTTGGATATTACGCGCCGCCATGGGCGCATGGTCGGGTCGGTCACGTATTCGAAAGTCAGCGAGATGCGCAGCTCATCTTCGGCCAACGGCGAAATGCGGTGACGCAATTTGTCGCCGTCGAAAAACACCAGCCCGCCCGGCGGGAGTTGCAACGAGCCCTGGACAGTCGCCTTGCCCTGGTCCCGCGTATGCAGCTCGTAATCGAGCCGGCACGATGAGCGGTCCACGAGGCCGAACAGCAGCGTGTAGCGGCGGCCTGCATAGTACGACGTGTCGTAGTGCCAGCCGATATGGTCGCCCGGTCGAGTGTAGAAATACAGCGCATAGGCGTGCGCGTCCGCGGCCGGCGATACCTGCAAGTCATCCCCAGATATTCGTCGCAGCCATTCGAGGAGCGCCGATGAGCGATATAGCTGGGCGATATACGGCGCCCGTTCATCGATGGCATGGCGGCTGACGCTGCCTCCTTGCTTGTGACCAGGCAGGTAATTGCGATTCACCGCCGGCGAGACCGACGCCACGGCGGCGGTCAATTGGGCGGTGATCTCGGCCGGCAGAAAATCCCGTAGATACAAAAAGGACCCCTGTGCCGTGAACTCGCGGCGCAGAGGCTCCGTATCGAGGGTGCGCAATCGCGCGGCCATCGACCGCCCGGCATCGGGCGCAGAGCCGACAGCATCGCTCTGCGGGAGCCGGCCGCCCGCCGGGTCGGCGCCGGCCATTTACCGCGTTTCCCGCAGCGTCTGCTGGGTCGAAAGCCGTTGCCCTGGGCGGAGCAGCACACGGCGGAAATCGATGATTACCCACACAGCGAACAGCGGGGCACACACCGCTGCCGCCAGCAGAAACGGCACGACTCCATTGCTGAGCGTGACCAGCGGCAGCAGATACAGCACGTCTTCGGTCTCGAATCCGCCGAGCGACGCCTGCTGACTCGCCGCCTTGCCCGCCATGCCCTCGATGCGCATGCGCAGGTAAAAAATCAGCGCAATAGCACAGCCCGCAACCAGCCCGAGCAAGGCCGGCGGCACCTGCATTGCAATTCCGGGCTTCGCACCGACGCCGATGCCGATGGCGATGAACAGCAGTACGGTGACCGCGGCGTCGCTGGCCAGGTCGTACAAATGGCCCATGCGGCTGGTCTTGCCGCTGATGCGCGCGAGTTCACCATCGGTGTGATCGAGAAAATTCGATAGAATCAGGAATAACGCAGCCAGGTTCGACCAAGCATAGGTGCCGGGCAAAAACGCAGCCGCGGCGCAAAGTCCAACGCCCAGCCGGATTGTGGTCAGGTGATTGGGAGTGATCCTGCTGTCCTTGAGCGGAGCGACCAGGCGGCGCGCCAAACGCGCATCCCACGGTCGTTGGACCACGGGGGCGGCGGAGATTTCCTCTGGCGTCGACATGACCGCTATTCGATGGGCTTGCCGCAGCGAGCCAGCACGCCTCGAAGATCGCGTATCGGCGGGAACACCTCGTTGTTCCAGTCCGTTCCCTGCGCGTCGTAGGCTCGTTGTTCGTATTCCACGATTTGCTTGTCTTCGCGGAATATATTCTCCGTGAACCAGGTTACGAACGGCCATACCGCGTGAATAATCCCCGGCACCCGCGGCTTTTTCACAGATAAATAGCCATAGGTGCGATTGGTGCGCTGCTGCGCGTCGAGCGGCGTGTAGCCCAGCCACACGTCGAGCACGGGATCGTCGGATTGCTGAATGTCGCGCCCCACCCAGACCTTCAGGCTCTGGGTGGGATAGTCCGTGCGAATTCGCATGTGGTCGGAGAAGTCTTTCTTCGCCTCGCCACGTTTGCGCATCAAGTCCACGATGACCTGTTCGCCCACCGAGGATTTGCCTTCGGTGCGGCTGAAACTGTATTCGACCTGCGCCCAATCATCGCCGTTCTGCCGGCCCAAACACCGGGCTCTGATCGAGCCCATTTGCTTGCGATGCATGAACTGATGATTCATGTCGAACAGATTCTCATGCATGAAAGTGTAGTGGCAGGCCACTTCGCGGTTGAGCTGGCGCGTCTTGTAATCTTTTCGTTGCGAGGAGCCCAAACCCTTGGGCACGCGGCTTTCTGCCAGCGCCGGATCGCCGGGAAATACGAAGATCAAGCCGTCGATCTCCCGCGCCGGATAGCTTTGTACGCCCGTGGGCAGCCGATCCGTGCCCAGGTAGGGCACGTTCACGCACTTGCCGGTGCGATTGTAGGACCAGCCGTGGTAGTGGCATTTGATCTCATCACCGCTCACCACACCGAGATGCAGAGGAACCTGGCGATGCGCGCAGCGGTCTTCCAGTGCGAACACCTGTCCGCTTTGTCCCCGGTAGAGAACAATGGGCAGTTCGGCGAAGCGGCGGCCGAGCGTTTTTCCCAGCTTCAGTTCGCCAGACCAAGCCATGGGGTACCAATAGTCAGGATGCGCGCCCACGCGGCGTAGATCGAACGCGTCAGGCGCACTGGCTTTGCGAAGGCTGATGAGCTGGGAACTATCTTCGGACATCGTCGGTTTCCAATCGATGGCGCGAATATTACCTGATTCGATGCCAGGCGTGGCCCGCGAAGCCGGGCACCCACGCTCTAAACCGGCTGACCGCGCGAACGGCTTTACAACGATCCTGAATGCGCGCGATGCATGGCCCCGCTATGGCCAGGGCCGCCATTCCGCGGCTCTGAATTTTGGGGGTTGCTTCAGCCATGCCTTATCCAAGGTAACCGGCCGTCGACTACTGATGGCTCAACATGTGCGCCATGCGCTTCGCTTTGAATGGAGGCTAGGAGCGGAATCGAACCGCTGTACGCGGCTTTGCAGGCCGCTGCATGACCACTCTGCCACCTAGCCTTGGGTCGAAAAAAACGAACCTTAGGCCAAGCCGGGTTCTTAGGAGACTGGATCGGAAAACGCTACCAACTCAGGTCTTCAACCTAGATCTTGATCCGTTTTAAGTCGCATAACCCACTGGTTTCACTAGTAATTTGAGAGTTTAGCAGGTCGCTTGTGAGCGCACAACGGCAATCAGTCCATTTTGCCGTTGGCGATGCGACGCGGATAAAGCCCGAAGTCATAGTTCAAAGTGTATTATGGTGACTGCGAAGGCTGTGCCATCCGACGCAGCCCTCGCATCGTACCGGACACAATCGGCGATGACGGCTCTCCGCACGAATTCACGGCACCAGATTGAATAACTTGACGTCGTTGATGTGATCGATTTTGACGCGGTCGTCTTCGCCGATCGCCGCCGCATCAAACCACGCCGCGGCGTGACTGGCCGGCGTACAGGGCTTCGATCTTGCGTCGCTGTACGGCTGCAATGAGGTGTCGTACCAGCCGCCTTGCGACTATTCAGCGTGTCGGTGAAGCGCGCCTTCTAAGGGCACGTGGGGTGTGCGCGACCAGCGATCCGCATGGTCGGCGATGAACCGTCGTAACGAATATTCGAGGGGATGCGATGAATAAAACGAAGCCAGCAATCGGCAGGATTTTGCCGGTAGTTCTTTTCCTTTTTGCGGCTCCCTGCGTTTTCGCGGAAGCTTCGACATTAGCCTCGAAGGCGGGCGTCGTTTTCAAACCGGACGGTGCCGCACATATCATCGACCTTAACATTCCGATCCCGGCTACGATCAGCCCGCAAGCGGCGGCTCTTATCCGGGCGAGTGAAGCGTCACCGGACACGATGCAAGGCCTCACTGCTCCGATAGAAACGCTGCGGCGCATGAGTGACGAAAAGGATGCTAAAACGGTGGAGCGGCTTCTTCAGCTGTATCCGGCGACCGTCCGCAAAACGACCCTGGGTGGTGTGGTAGTCCGATTCGTTACACCGGAAAAAATCGCTCCGGGACGCCAAGACCAGCTTTTGATCAACCTACACGGCGGCGCCTTCATCATTGGCGAGGGCTCCCTGGTGGAGGCAGTTCCGATTGCATTCAAAAGCGGCATTCCGGTGCTGGCCATCGATTACAGGCTGGCGCCGTCGCATCCGTTCCCGGCTGCTGTCGACGATGTCATTTCTGTCTACCGGGAGCTGCTAAAGACCCACAATTCCAAGCAGCTCTCCATTTACGGCTCGTCGGCTGGCGCCGTTTTATCCGCTCAAGCCGCGGTGCGCATGTTGCAGCTCGGGCTTCCGGTTCCTGCCTCTCTGGGCTTTTTTTCCGGCACTGCCGACTTCTCTCGCCCGGGAGACACTGAATCGCTCTTTGGGGTTCTCGGATTCTCTGCGCATGTCACACCCGTCGCCATACAGGCGGCCGCTTATCTGACTGATCACGACCGCCGGGACCCCGTGATGTCGCCGATCTACGCGGACCTCAAGACATTCCCGCCAACCTTGTGCATGAGCGGAACGCGCGATTTTTTTCTCAGTAGCACAAGCAATTTTCATCGGGCGCTGCTTCGTGCGGGCGTGGCATCGGAGTTGGTCGTCTTCGATGCGATGCCGCACGTGCACTGGACCGAGCCGGATCTTCCCGAATCCGACGAAGCGCTGGACCTGCAAGCTGCCTTTCTTGCTCGGCACACGGGGTCCTGAACGTGGCGCTGCAAGCGCGCAAACTATGGCAAGACCTTCGTATCCTCGGGCATATCCATGGCGGGCCGTTGAGCCACTATCTCGTAGTCCCGAAGCTCCGAGTCGCTGACAAATTTATGCAAGGTCTTGCGCGGCTGCTCGCCGAATTTCTTCTGGTAGGCCGCACAAAAGTGGCCTAGGTGCTCGAATCCGTGATCCATCGCGATCGTTGTTACGGAAGCCTCTTGCGGATCGAACTTGATCAAGGTCCGGCGCACCATTTCCAGCCTAAGATCCTTCAAGTAGCGCATCGGCGTTGTATTGAGGTAAGTCTTGAAACCGGCGAACAACGCGCGAGTACTGACGTGGACGGCCGCTGCCACATCCTCGGGCGCGATAGGCCGCCGTATATTGGCCTTCATGTAGGCTTGAGCTTTCGCAATATAGGCGGGCCGCAGGCGACCGGGTCCCCGCACCAACTGATCCCGGTAGTTATGATCGAGACAGGACAGCAGTCCCGTTAACAACAAAGAAGCCATGTTTCTGCGCGCAAAGGGCGAGCCGCCGATCCCTTCGCTGTCTGTCAGCGAAATCATCATGAATTGTAGCAAGCTGCCGATCTCCTTTGCCCCCGGGGTAGTCAGCGGGACGGCGGGAGAGAACTGCAGAGGCACGGTCATTGGGCGACCCAACTGATGCTCCAGGTACCGTTCGAGATCGATCCTCTCGACTCTCACGATGAGCTGCTCGCAACCTTGGCCGAACCGCATGTCGACCCCGGCGTCGGGCGAAATCATCACAGCCTGCTTGGCACAGCAGCAAATCTCCTGCTGGTCAACCTTGACGTAAGCCTCCCCGCAAATCGGAATCTGCAGCAGAAAGAAATCCCGAAAGGGCTGAGGCCGAACCCTGACACTCGCACCGTGCCGGTGATATATGAGTGAGATTCCCTCGAGCTGTACGCGCCCAATGCGCACGTCCAGTACTTGTTGGCGGCCGACGACATCGAGATTGTGCGGGACGAACAGAGCGCCGATGTGCGTGCGGGCAGCGTCGAGATCGTTGGTCTGATAGGGCTGGGCGTTTGCGAGCCGCGGCAGCATGTTCAGAAGTTCGACGTTCAATCGGCGGCTCCAACGACACACGTGAAGCGGCCGGCGCCCTCGCCTTTCGGCATCGGTTGTTGATATGGGTTTGGCACCTGCTGTTCTTGCATTAACTGAATATCAACCCATTTTGGTTTCCGTTCAAGAGATATACATCACCAGACCCAACAACGGGTTCCCAGTTAAAATTATCCGTTCCCGGCTAGTTGAGCGGCTTGCCCACCATCCAACCTGCCGGCCGCTTCTTTCCGGGGATCGAAGCCAGGAATCGTTCCAATGCGGCTGTCGTGATGTCGCCCGGCTGACCAAGACGTTCGTTGGCGCCGAAGTGCTGGACGTGATCCAACGGCACCACCTCGGCCGAAATGCCCGCCTTGCGCAGCGTATCCGCCAGTCCGTTGGCCTGCTGCTCGCTATTCTGAATCAGGGTCGAGCCTCCCTTTACCGCCAGGAATAAGAAGGGGGGAATATGTTGCCCAGCCAAGATTGGGCTCGCGCCGGATGGGAAATCGTAGCTGCCTTCATTGGCGATCACGCCTTTCAGAATGTTCAGGTCCTTGCCGGCATTCTTGAGAAAGGATCCATCCGTGGCAACATGAGCCACCAGTTGAGCGCCGGCCGAATGCCCCATCAGAAAAATCTGCCCGGGATCGCCGCCGAACTCCGCTATATTGCTGTGCACCCAGGCCAGCGCATCGGCCACATCCTGCACGTTTCGGGGATACTCCCCTTCAGGCAGCAGGCGGTAGTTGATGCTGACGAGAATGTAACCAAGCTTGTTCGTAAAATATTCGGGCTTCGACGCGAGATCCTTGGAAGATGCCTTGTCCCCGACCCGGAAACCGCCGCCGTGCACCCACACCATCACGGGTGATCCGGGCTCCACCGGTTCATTTACGTAAACATCCAGACTGGTACTGCCGGTGTCCTTGGCGGATTTATCATAGACGATATCTCGATACCAATCCTGCAGGGTCATGGTGTACGGCGGGTAGGCCAAACCACCGCCGACGATGACATGCGGAAGCTTGCGCATATCGGCCGACGCAATCGACGCGAGAGCCAGCGCCAATACCGAAAACACCACCGCCGAAAACCCCCTTACCCGGTTCACCTGACGTCAACCTTCAGCGTCAAACCAATTTCACGAGGCCGGCCGATCGTACCGTCGTCCACCTGCAGTAAGGGGCTGAAGAATCCGCCGGTGGTGTAGCGCCGGTCGGTAAGGTTGGTACCGAAAACGTCCACCTCCCATTTCCCACCGACGGGCTTGAAGCCGATACGGGCGGCCAACAACCCAAAGCCGGGCTGCTCCCACTGTTGGTGGGTGTAAGTCGTGCTTTGGTCGCCGGGTACGTAGCTTCGATCGTAGCCCGAGGTGTAGTTGTAGTCGGCGCGTACGAACAGCTCGTGCTCGGTGCCGATGTTGGTGTCCCATTGTGCACCTCCGGAAAATTGCCGCTCGGGCGCCTGCCCGAATTTACTGTCGAGCGTAATCTCCGAACCCGGCTTTACAGATGTGTACTTGGTTGACAATGTCCCCGCGTCGAAATTGAACAGCCAATGCCGCGACGGCCGGTAGTTGATCTCGAGCTCCACGCCTTGCGCCCGGGCTGCAGCCGCGTTCTGAGTCAAAAACGCGGGCAATTCAGCGCCGGTAATCGGATCGTGAACCGTGCCCTGCAACTGGATATCTTTCCATTTCGTGAAGAAATATGTGGCATTGATTCTCAACGTGTTGTCCAGCCAATCCGAACGCAAGCCCGCTTCATAGTTATCGACGGTCTCGGGAGCAAACTTCTGGTCGAAGAAGTAGTTTGTCCCGGTTGCAGGATCGATCTCCGGGAGCACCACCCGGCTTTCTCCACCGGCATTGTATCCTTGGGAAAACCCTACGTACGCCAGCAGATTCGGAGTGAACGCATTGGTCAACGCAAACCGGTAAGTAGCCTTGCTGAAGCTGTCGCTCACTAGGTCGGAACGCCCGTTGCTCGCGAGTATGTCCCCAACCGGCAATTCGCCGGGCACCAGTGTCTGTCGTGCCGTCTTGGGGGAGAAAATCTCATTCCAGTTGCTGTTTGTCTGCCGATGGTAGCGCGCGCCAAGCGTCGCCTTCAATGAATGGGTCAAATCGTAGGTGAATTCACCGAACACCGACTGGCCTTCCGCGCTTTCGCCCGTGAACGATTCGCTGGAGTTGGGCACAGGGATGCAAGGGATGAGTCCGCTCGCCGGAGTCCACGACGTGCACTCCGGTGAATTCGCCACGTCGGCAAAATCGAGAGGTGCATTCGGATTCATCGGTTGCTTGAACTCCCAGAACGCCCAGCGCATGAAATGATTCCGATTCGTGTCGTGCCACGCGTAAAAGCCGGTCACCCAATTGATTTTCTCCTCATGACCGCTCAACTGGAGTTCCTCCGTCCAGCCAAGCCGCTTCTGGTACGAGCCCTGAGAAAAGAAGTGCACGTTGGAGTTCTGAAAATTTTCGTAACCCCAACTCGTCTGCGTACTATAGGAACTCAGCGACGATAGAGAGATGCTGTCGGTAATGTCGTAGTCGAATTTCAGATTGACATCGTGTAGGTCGATGATGATGCCGGGTCCTGAGTTGAAGTCCGCCTTGGTCTGCAAGTCACCGACTTGACCGCCCGGGCAGCCTGCGACATTGCTTTGGCAATCGAACGGTATGCCGACGACACGATAGTACTCATGGTTCGGCACTTGAAAACCGAAACCCGGAACGATCGGGCTGCCCGGCGGGCTGGAGTCGAGTATTCGCAGCGTGTAGTTGGCCTGTGTGCCCGTCTCCTTGTTGCGATCGGCCGTCAGCCTGATTTTCAGCTTGGCGGTCGGTTTCCACAGCAAATCGGCACGCAGATCTTGATTGTCGGTATCGCCGTAAGAACGATCGACGGTCAAACTTCTGACAAAGCCGTCCGTCTTTGCGCTGCCTACGCTGAATTTCGAAAACAACGTATCGGTAATGGGAATGTCGGCGTTGAGGCTTATATCCCGCCTGTCGTAGCTGCCGACCGTCGCATTCACCCTAACCCCAAAGGTTTCCGCGGGGAGTTTGCTATATAGCCTGATCGCTCCGCCGGTCGTGTCGCGACCGTACAGCGTGCCCTGAGGGCCGCGCAGCACTTCGACGCGGTCAAGTTCCAGTACGCTTCGCGTCGACAGCCCCACATTGCTTTCCTGCCAGATGCCGTCAACGAAAAGACCGGCGCCTGGAATGCCGCGGATCGAAAAGATGGCTTGTATGGCCCCGCTCGGACCCGCACCCACCCGCACATTGGGTGTGCTGGCGACAACGTCTTCCACGCGCTGGATGCCGCGGACCGCCATCGTGTCCCCGGACAAGGCTTGGATCGAAATGGGGACCTGTTGTAGGTTTTCCTCACGCCGCCTCGCACTTACGACAATTTCTTCCAGGCGGTCCGAAGCTGCTTCATTTGTCGAGGAAATGGACCCTTCCGCCGCCGTGGCACTAGCCGCTCCCGTCACGAGCAGAAAAGCAGGAATAAAGCGCAAATATTGGCCGTAGCGAGACATGTCATCCCTCCCCATACCACTACCCTTCCGCGATTTTTTGAATCGATCTCCCAGTCCTTTCCCTCCGGCAAGTCGGGCGATCCTGCCGGTACGTTGTCCCTCAAATCTTTAGGTTTCCCCAATTCTCTGCCATGAACCGAGCCGACTTCAACGCAACTGCGTGAGCGGTGAACGTCGAATTGACCGACGAGCTGGTCGGAAATACGCCGGGGCCGCCGACGAATACGTTCGCGACGTCGTGACATTGAGCGTTTGCGTTCAGAACAGACGTCGCAGGATCGTTGCCCATGATCGTGCCGCCCATGATGTGCTGTCCCACCTGCGGTCCGTGCCATGCGTCGTGCGCGCCGGCAGCTTTGAATATATCCACGCCTTGTTTGGCCGCCGTGCCCCACAATTTCTTGCCTTCGGGACTGACTTGGTACGCGACGCGGGCGAGCGGCATTCCAAATTTGTCTTTGTCCGCGGAGCGCTCGATGCGGTTCTCGCGCAGGGGTTCGTCCTCGCAGACGCCGACCATCGAACCCATGTGACGGGATCCTTGCTCCATAAACTTGTGCAAGTCATCGCCGAAAATATCGGCCCGCGACATCGCGACTCCCAATAAATCGTTCGGTTTCAACATGAGCCCGATTTCCCATTGGCGGCTCCCAAATGCCCCGCCCGGATCGCTTTTCTTTCCGTAGTCGTCCTGGCAGAAGAGCTGGCCGCCGGTCGCGCCCAAGTAGTTCTGCATGTCATCGCTGAACATGCCGTAGATCGAGACGGCTGGATGCACCATGAGATATCGGCCAAGCAAACCGCTGGTATTGGCCAGACCGTTCGGATGGCCGCCGTTGCCGGAATTGAGCAAGATCCGCGAATTTTCGATGGTAAATGCGCTAAGTACGACCGCAGAGGCAGGTTGAATCACGGCTTCGCCAGTGGCGGTGTAGTACTCGACGCCGGTCGCTCGCTTACCTGATTTGTCCGTAAGCACCCGCGTGACAGGCGAGTTGCCCTGAAGCCGCGCGCCTGCCTTCTGCGCGCGCGGCAGGTACACTACCAGCGGATTCGCCAGCGCGCCGATCGGACATCCGGCGTCACACCAACCGTCCCAAAGACAAGCGGGCCTTCCATGATAAGGCTGGGACAGCACCGCCATGGGAATCGGCGAGGTGTGCATCTTGAGCGCGTCGAAACCGCGGGCCAGAACCTTCCCGTGATTACTGACCAACACCGGCGGCAATGGATACGGATCGCCGGGCGGCCGCCAGATCTCCTTCGTCGAGTCGCCGGACATGCCGACGTCGCGCTGAATCTCGTCATAGAAGGGACGCAGCGCCGAGTACTCGAACGGCCAGTCCAGAGAACGCCCGTAGAGACTATGTTCCCGGAAATCCTCCGGATGAAAACGCGGCCAAACCGCATAATGGTGCATGGATGCGCCGCCGAACCCGTGTCCCGCATTGAAGTTGAACCAGATACTGTCAGGACCGGCTTCAGCCACATGAGGCGATGCCCATTTGAGGCGACGGGCCCAGATTTGCGAGCTATATAGGTCGGAAAGCTTTCGCTCGCGGCCCCGCTCGAGCACCAACACACTTTTGCCAGACTCCGCTAGGACAGCGGCGAACACGCTCCCCGCCGCGCCGGAACCGACCACCACCACATCGACGGCTTCCATTACCTTAGCCATTCCATCCCTCCGGCGGCATGATGTGCTCCATATATGGAATGTTGAGTTTCTTGAAACCCTCCGGCGTCCCATAGAGAACATCTACCGTGTCCGATCTGAAACACACGTAGAAAAGAAAGATGGGAAACCCATCCACGACCGTTCCCGGCTTCGACATTTCCTTTACGAGCTGCTGCAATTCGGCTTTCTGCAGGCTGGCGATTGGCTTGTTCGCGGATTTTTGCGCCATGGCCGCCGCTGTCTTCGCTCCGGCCGCATAGAAGTCGCGATAGGGCAGCGCAACCTGGAAATATTTTGCCAGCAGCAAAGCATCATTCGGATCCTCTGCGAGCTGATGATCGACGAAGTGGATGACGCCGGCAGCCACCGATCCCGGAAGTATCGTTTCGCCCAGCAGTTCCAAGATTCGAGCCTGCTCGGCGTCGAGTACTTTTAGCGGCACCTGTTTCGCCCGAGCCTCTTCGGGCGTCAGTAGCACCGCTGTCCCGCCGAGAGTGAAGCTCAAGGAGATCACTGAACCCTTGATCACTGTGTCTACAAAAGATCGCCTGGTGACGTTGGCCATAGAAGTCCTCGCTTGATGCGGATCTCTTTTACTAGGATCTACCTGCCCGGCCTATCCAAACACTGCAAGGAAAATCCCTGCGATGCCGTTGCGATCCTTTTTTTCCAACCCCACGCGGGGCTGGAGCGTCAATTCACCTTGACGAGTCCGATGTGAGGATCGAATACCTTTCCATCGTCGCGAACCGCCTTCACCCACGCCGCTGCCGGTCGACCGTCCCGCATCGGGTGTCCTGTTACGGTAACTTTGGTGCCGGGTTTCAGGTCACTCTTGTGGATGCCGG
>JBDUEQ010000109.1:0-12176 GCA_040002315.1 Gammaproteobacteria bacterium | reverse complement strand
GGCCCGGCCTAGCGCGGCCCGGCCGAAGCTAAATAACGCCGCGGCGCTTCTGATCGAGCTCAATGGACTCGAACAGAGCTTGAAAATTCCCCTCACCGAAGCCGTCGTTGCCCTTGCGCTGAATGATTTCAAAGAAAATTGGTCCGATGGCATTTTTGGTGAATATTTGCAGCAGTACGCCGCCGGCGGCACTGCCGTCGATCAAGATATTGCGCGCTTTGAGTTCGCTTAAGGTCTCACTGTGGCCGGCAACACGGGCATCCACACCTTCAAAGTACGTGGCGGGCGTGTCTTGGAATTCGACGCCGCGCCGGCGCAGAGCATCGACCGTGTGATAGATGTCGTCGGTACCCAGGGCGATGTGCTGTATGCCTTCGCCCTTGTATTCGTTGAGGTATTCCTCGATCTGACTTTTGTCGTCCTGGCTTTCGTTGATGGGAATGCGGATTTTTCCGCACGGTGAGGTCAGCGCGCGCGAAAACAGGCCGGTCTCCTTGCCTTCGATGCTGAAATAACGGATCTCCTTGAAGTTGAACAGCTTCTCGTAGAAGCCCGCCCATACATTCATGTTGCCGCGCCTGACATTGTGGGTCAGGTGATCGATGCGGGTGAGGCCCGCCGGCTCCTCGGCGGTCGACCCGGTGCGGCTGGCCGCCACGGGAACGAAGTCCACATCGTAAATGGTGCGCTCGCCGTAGCGATCGACGAGATAGATCAAGCTGCCGCCGATGCCGACGATGGAGGGGATGTTGAGTTCCATCGGCCCGGCGGTGGCGGGTCCCGCCTTTGCGCCCAACTCAAGGGCACGCGCATAGGCAACGCGGGCGTCGGCGACGCGGAACGCCATGGCGCACGCGCACGGACCGTGGGCGCGCGCGAAGTTCTGCGCGAAGCTATCGTGCTCGGCGTTGATGATGAAATTGATGTCGCCTTGACTGTGCAGTGTCACGTTCTTCGAACGATGGCGCGCGACTGCGGGCAGGCCCATGCGCTCGAACAGACTGCGCAGCAAGTCCGGATCCGGCGCCGCGTATTCGACGAATTCGAATCCGTCGGTGCGCATGGGGTTCGTTGCGCTCAGCAATGCGTTCACGACGGCACGGCGGTCTTGTCGGGTGCGCTGATGGCAGTGCCGAATACGTGGTCCCATAGCGGCGTGGTGACACCGAAGTTGCCGCCCTGCGGCGAATAGTGATGTCGCATATGCCAGGCCCGCAGGCTGCCGAAGTAAGAGAGGAAGGCGCTGCGGCTGTGGTGATGGACGAGGTGATGCACGACGCCATACCACCAATAGCCGGTCATGACGCCCACCGTGAGGCCGTTCGCGACATCAAACCCCACCCATATCCAGGCCGGCAGCAGGAAAACCGCCGTGAGCACCGGGACGCTCACCCACGGCGGCGTGCCTATGTAGGCCAACGGGCCGGCGTGATGTTGCCCGTGCATGGGTGCAAAGTAGGTCTTCTTGTGCAGCACCAACCGATGCAGGATGTACTCCAGCAAAGTCCAAATCACGAAACCTAACGCCGCGACACCCAGCCACTCAGTCCGATCCCCCCAAGTTCCACGGCTCAAGCCAAACGCCGCCAGCCCGACGATAACCGCCGGATAGACGACGAAGTCTGCGTAATAGGTCAATTTGCTGGGTCGCATAGGCCTGCCCCTCGCTGAAATTAATGCGCTATTTGACCACGAATTGCCCGGAATGCTAACGGAAGTACGACTTACCTGCTTGTAGAATTATCAAGGATGCGCAATATCATAGCCGTTGTCGGCCACGAGTTCCGCGGAACGAAACGGCGAACGCATCGCGTCCCTGCGTCGCATTACACGCTCACGCGTTCCACGGATCCCCCGGGTTCAGCCTAGGGCAGTGCTTTCAAAACCGTCAGCAGGCGGTTCAACTCCTCGCGCGTGTTGTACATGGAAACGCCGGTGCGCAGCAGCCCGCCCCCTTCAGCCAATCCCAGGACCTGCACCGGGCGCGCCGCATAGAAGTCTCCGTCCCAAACGCAAATGCCCTGATTGCCTGCTGCGATCGCGGCCTGCGCCGCAGTAGCCTTGTCGAGAGTGATCGACACCGTCGGCGCGCGGGCGCGCCCCGCGGAAAAGTCCGGACCCCAGACATGCACGCCCGGAATGCGCCGCACGGCGTCGTGATAGTACTGGGCCAGGTCATGTTCGTACGCGGCGATCTGCGTCATGGCGTCGACGATACGCTCCCGCATGCTCGTGCCCGCGCCCCAGCCCGCGATGTACTCCACGGCCGCGCGCACGCCGTCGATGGCCGCGTGATTCAGGGTGCCGGTTTCGATGCGGTAAGGAGCCGCGGGATCCTGCACGCTCAATCGGTCCGTGGGCAATCGATCGAGCACACCGGGTCGCGAATACAGCACGCCCACGTGCGGGCCATAGAATTTATAGCCTGAGCACAGCAGAAAATCCGTGCCCATCTCCTTTACGTCGATGGGGAAGTGCGGTGCGTAGTGTACCGCGTCAATCACGAGCAGCGCGCCCACTTCCCGAGTCAGGCGCCGCGCCAACGCAATGTCGTTGACGGTGCCCAGAGAGTTGGCCGATGCGCCAATGGCGAACAGTTTGGTGCGCGGAGTGATCTTGGCAGCCATATCGGCAGCATCCAGTTCACCGCTTTCCAGGAGGCGCACCTCGCGTACGATGACACCGCGCTCCTGCAGGCTCAGCCACGGTCCCCGATTGCCTTCATGATCAAGCTGTGTGATGAGGACTTCGTCGTCCTTGGCCAAGGTGCGGCCGATGGCAACGCTCAAATTGAAGCACAGAGTGGTCATGCTCTGTCCGAAGGAGATACAGGCGCCGCTTTCCGCGCCGAGAAAGGCGGCGACCACGCTGCGTGCGTTTTCCATGCGCCGATCCACTTCGCGTGAAGGCGCGAAGTTGCCATGCGTGTTCACATTGCACGAGGCATAGACATCGGCGATGGCGTCGACCACAACGCTCGGTACTTGACTGCCCCCAGGTCCGTCGAGGAAGGCGAGATCAGGGTTCTTTACCAGGGCAGGAAAATCCCGCCGGCTGCGCAGACAGCTTTCGAGCGTGTAGGGCATTACAGTAGATCGTAGGTGAAATCGTAGCTCGACCCTTTCGCGTCGCGCGGATGCAGTTTCATGCTGCCCTTGGCGCCCGCGTACTTGCCGGTGCCGCCGGTGACGGTGAACAGCGAATCGCCCTCGTCAGTAAAAGGCCCTTCAATGGTGATCCGGCCGGCCTTCAACGTCAGCGTCCAGAAGCATTCCCAGCTCTTGCCGACGACGGTGCGCACGCAATAGCCCTGATCGGTGCCCAGCTGCGTTGTGTTGGCGGAATCGAACACGCCATTGGCAAACACCAGCATGTCGCCGACGGAATCGCCCTTCGCGCCCAAGTCAACGGTGGTCTCGCCGACCGCCCGTTCGACCAGCTTGATTTGTTCGGCGGCGAAGGCCGGCAATGTGATGAGCGCCGCCGCGAGCGCCGCAATGCGGCTGAAAGTGATTTTCATGGTGTTCCCCTTGGTTTGTTGTCGAGAGCGTCGTCGATTGCATCGAAAACGGCACGATGATAGCAAGACGTTTGAATGGTTGGCTGCTACGCTATTTCTCGAAGCTCGAGGCGATGGCTTCGATCACGGTGGGTCCGGGATGAGTCAGTGCCGTGCGTATGGCGTCGGTGAGCGCGGCGGCATCGCGCACCCTATAGGCTTCGGCGCCATAGGCGCGGGCGAGGGCGACGAAGTCCGGATTGCGCCCGACCACTCCGAGCTGCGGAATTCCCGCGGCCACCATGTCGTCGCGAATCTGACCCAGTGCCGAATTATTCCACACCACAATGGGCAGACTTAAGCCCACCTCCACTGCAGTCATGAGGTCATTCACCGTAAATTGAACTCCGAAATCGCCGGCGAGCGCGATGACGGCGCGGGCGGGGCTGGATATCTTGGCGCCGAGCGCCGCGGGCAGCGCGAACCCCAGCGTGCCGTAGCCCGAGGGATGAAACCATTGGCCGGGGTTGTCGACCGGATAGGCGTAGTTACCGAAGTAGGCAATCTGCGTCATGTCGGTGAAGACGACGCCATCCCAGGGAAGAGCGTCCTTGACGGCGCGCAGCGCGCTCCATTGGGCAAGCGTTTTGGCATCCAAGCCGGCCTCGATTTCGGCACGGAACTTGGCGGGGCCACCGAGCGTGGTGCGCCATCCGGAACGCGCCGTCAGCGCTTGATTGATGGAGTGCAGCGCCGTTGCGGCATCGGACCATACGCACACATCCGCCGCGTATTGATCGGATAACTTCACCGGATCGACGTCAATGCGAATAAGCAGTCCTCCCAGCGGCAATCGCGTGGTGAAGTACATGTCGGTCTCGCCCAATTCCGTGCCCACCGCCAGCACTACGTCCGCATCGGCAATCAATTGTTGAATGGGGCGGTAGGGCAGCGAGGTGCCGAAGTTCGCCGGGTGGCTTTCGGCGAGAACGCCCTTGCCCGCGGCCGTCGTCAGCAACGGACAATCCAGTGTCTCGACCAGGCGCCTAAGTTCAACTGCAGCGCGGCGCGCACCGCCGCCCGCGATGACGACTGGCCGTGCAGCCGCGGTGAGCAAACGCACCGCCGCATCGATTTGTTCGCTGCTTGCCTGTGGTTGCAGCGGCGCGGGGTTGAAGCGTTGCGCTTCCAAGGTCGTAGTTTCGGCGAGTACATCGAGTGGGATTTCCAAGTAGGCCGGGCGCGGCCGTCCCGTGCGCAGCGAGGCCAAGCACAAACGCAGATGATCGCGCACATCCTCGGCGTTGTGCGCGGAACGCGCGACGCCGAACACACCGGCGGCGAGGGCACTCTGATCGTACAGTTCGTGCAGCACGCCCCATTGCTTGCGGAACGATGCGCGTACAGGTGCGGCCGCGACCACCAGCAGCGGCACGGAATCTGAATAGGCTTGCGCCGCCGCGGTCAGAATGTTGGTGAGTCCGGGGCCTGAGATCACGAAGGCCGCCGCCGGCCGGCCGCTTAGCCGCGCGAAACCGTCGGCCGCGAAACCCGCACCCTGTTCGTGGCGCACCAGCACATGGCGCAGTTCCGAGGCGGTGAGGCCGCGGTACAATTCCAGATTGTGCACGCCGGGAATGCCGAACACAGTGTCGATATCGTTTTTGGCTAAAAGCTCGACCAAATAACCGCCGATGTTTCGCGACATTTAAACCTTCTTGAAATTGAACGCCCGTTCACTGCTAGGATTGCGCACTGCCAACAGGTAGGCAAGAGAAAGATGCATTATTCACCACTGGTAAAGCGAATCGTGGGCGACGGCGCCGACGCCTGGCTGGTTCATTACACGGCGCGGGCGGCGCAGGAACGCGGCGAGGATGTGATCTTGCTGAGCGTCGGCGATCCGGATCTCGATACGCCGACACCGGTTTTGCAGCGGGCCATCGAGAGATTGCGTGACGGCGACACGCATTACACGCCGGCGACGGGGCGGCAACACCTGCGCGAGGCGATCGCGGCCGCGCATCGCCAGCGCACCGGCCAGCCGGTGGATTGCGACAATGTGATTTTTCTCGCCGGTGCGCAGAACGCCTTGTTCACAGCCTCGCTGTGTATTGCGGGACCCGGCGATGAAGTGATTGCGCTCGAACCCCTGTACCCGAGTTATCCTGCCACTCTGGAAGTGGGGGGCGCACGCATGGTTCGGGTGGCGGCGCCGGCGGCGCAAGGATTTCGGATCGATCTACGGGCAGTGGAAGCGGCGATCACGCCGCAAACACGGGCGCTATTTTTCGCCACGCCGAACAATCCGAGCGGCGTGATTTTAAGCGCGGCGGATTTGGCAGTGATCGGCCAACTGGCGCAGCGGCATTCGCTGTGGATCGTGGCGGATGAAGTGTATGCGGGCCTCGCTCCGGGCGGGCGTGTTCCGAGTCTCGCCGCCGAATTGCCCGACCAAGTGGTGACCATCAGCAGCCTGTCCAAGTCGCATTCCATGCCGGGCTGGCGCGCAGGCTGGCTGGTGGGTCCGAAGCAGCTCATCGTGCATGCCGAAGCCATGGCACAGTGCATGCTGTTCGGGCTTCCGGGTTTCATCCAGGAGGCGGCCGTCACGGCTTTAAGCATCTCGGATGCCGCCGAATCGCGGGTGCGAGAATACTGCGCCGTGCGCCGGGATTTTTTGCTGGCCGAACTCGCAGGCATCCCAGGCATCAAGTGTTTGGTTCCGGATGCCGGTATGTTCTTGTTGGTGGATGTGCGTGGCACAGGCCTCACGGGCTACGATTTCGTGCGCGAACTATATAAGACCGAACGCCTTTCGGTGCTCGACGGCGGCGCCTTCGGTCTCGAGACCCGCGGTTTTGTGCGCGTGTGCTTTGCCGCCGATGAGGCGTTGCTGCGCGGGGCTGCGATCCGACTGCGACGTTTCGTCAAGACTTTAGTGAGGTAGGTAATGACCGATACGCCGGACATGGGTGTGGTGGTGCGCGCCGCGGGCGGGCCCGAGGCGATGGAATGGAGTGCACTCAATACCGGCGCTCCCGCGCGCGGCGAGGTGCGCCTGGTGCAGCGCGCGATCGGCGTCAATTTCATCGATACGTATTTTCGCAGCGGTCTGTACCCCTGGCCGAGCACGCCGTTGATCCCGGGTGCCGAGGCTGCGGGCGTGGTTGCGGAAGTGGGCGAGGGGGTGACCGACTTTAGGGCCGGCGACCGCGTAGCCTACACGCTGCCCTTGGGTGCGTATCGTACCCAAAGAGTGGTTCCCGCCGAACGGCTGGTGAAGCTGCCGGAGGCCATTGCATTCGACGTGGCAGCGTCGGTCATGCTGAAGGGCCTGACGGCACAATTCCTGCTCACGTCGTGCTATCCGGTCAAGCCCGGCAACACCGTGCTGGTGCACGCAGCCGCAGGTGGAGTCGGGCTTCTGCTAGGACAATGGCTGAAGGTTTTGGGGGCTACCTCCATAGGTACGGCGGGTTCGCCTGAGAAGGTTGCGATGGCCAAGGCCAACGGCTACAACCACGTCATCGACTATCGCGCGGAGGATTTCGTGGCGCGCGTCAAGGAGATCACCGGATCGAAGGGCTGCGATGTGGTCTACGATTCGGTGGGCAAGGACACCTGGCGTGGATCGCTCAAGTGTTTACGGCCGCTCGGCATGTTCGTGCACTTCGGCCAGTCGTCGGGAATGATTGCGGACTTCAAATTTTCCGATCTCGCGTCCGGCGGCTCGCTGTACGCAACCCGGCCCATGCTATTTGACTACATCAAGAGCCGGGCCGACCTCTCCGCACGGGCCGCCGACTTGTTCGGCCGGCTGGCGTCGGGCGAGATAAAGGCGCACGTGGGTCAGAGGGTGGCGCTTCGAGACGCCGCCACCGCCCACCGCGATTTGGAGAGCAGGCGGACCATGGGGTCCACGGTGCTGCTGCCCTAACCGCGGTTGCGGGAGCAGTCTTACAGATTCGCGTCGATGAATGCCGTCAGCTGCGCCTTGGACACTGCGCCCACCTTGGTAGCGACCACCTCGCCGTGCTTGAACAGCATCAGCGTCGGAATGCCGCGCACGTGATAGCGGGAGGGCACGGACTGGTTCTGATCGACGTTAACCTTAGCGATGGTTAATCGGTCGCCATAGCTCTCTGCGGATTCATCCAGCACGGGGCCGATCATCTTGCAGGGTCCGCACCACTCGGCCCAATAGTCCACGAGAACCGGGGTCGTCGATTCAAGCACCTCGCTTTTAAAAGTGGTGTCGGTGACATGTTTAATCTTGTTGCTCATGGATCTTCCTAGGGGTGGATGCGAATTGACTTGCTCGAGGTCATCATATTGTTCGCAATTCGTGTCTTAAAGAGGTATTTTTGAAATTAATATTCAGAAATACGAACAATTGCCATGAACAAACTGCAGGCCATGCAAGTATTCGTGCGGGTGGTGGAAACCGGCGCCCTCACGCGGGCGGCCGACAGCCTGCAGGTGCCAAAGGCCACTGCAACCACCTTAATTCAACAGCTGGAAGCCCAACTCGGCGTAAAGCTGCTCAATCGGACCACCCGCAGCGTCAGCGTGACCGCCGACGGCGCGGCTTACTACCCGCGCTGCGTCGCCATCCTGGCGGAGGTTCGCGACACTGAAGAATCGCTCGCCCACCGTCAGTCCAATCCGCAGGGGCGATTGCGGGTGGAAGCACCCACCTTGATGGCACGAATGGTCATCGTGCCGGCACTGCCGGCGTTCTTTGCGAAGTATCCGCAGATCGATCTGCAATTGGGCAGCAGCGAGCGCCGCGCGGATCTCATCGAGGAGGGCATCGATTGCGCGGTGTGGAGCGGGGAACTCGAGGACTCGAGGCTGATTGCACGTCGGGTCGGCCAGCTGTATTTCGGCACCTGTGCATCGCCATCGTATTTAGCCGCGCATGGCCAGCCTCGGCATCCGGATGATCTCAAGGCGCATCGCTGCATCAATCACTTCTCACCGCGCAGCGGCAAGATCTTCGATTGGGTGTTCGCTAAAAATGGCGCGCGTATCCAAGCCTCGCTGCTCGGCGACATTGCGCTGGATGATGAGAACAGCTACGTCGCCGCGGCCGAGGCGGGCTTAGGCATTGCGCAGATCCCGGCCTTCGTGCTCAAGGACGCGCTGGAGCGCGGCAGCCTGGAATTGGTGCTCGGCGACTGGTTCCCAGAGCCCGCTCCTCTCAGTGTGGTGTACCCGCAGAATCGACATCTGTCGAGCAAGACCCGGGTATTCGTCGACTGGGTGGCCGAGTTGTTTAGTGAACACGACGGGATTCAGCTCAGGTCCAGTCTGCGCACACACGCCTAAGGGCGGCCGCCTAAATGGCGAGCGGCAGCGCAGTCGACTCCTTGATGACGGTGACCGCAACCGATGAATTGACCGAACGAACGCAGGGAATGCGCGACAAGTAATCGAGGTAAAAGGCTTCGTAAGCCTTGATGTTTTTGGTGATGATCTTCAAAAGAAAATCCCATTCACCGGTTAGTGTGTAGCACTCGAGCACTTCGGCACGATCACGGATGGCCGCTTCGAATTCCGCCAGCGCGTCGCGGCCGGTGGTGGCGAGCTTGACGTGCGCGAAAATGGTCACATCGAGCCCCAACGCATTGCGATCCAGCAGCGCCACCCGCGCCTTGATGACCCCGTTCTGCTCGAGTTGTTGAATACGCCGCCAACAGGTGGTGGTGGAGAGCTTGGTCTGCGCAGCCACCTCGGCGACCGACAGTGCACCGTGCCGCTGTAGAATATCGAGCAGGCGCAGATCCAGCCGATCAATGCTCGCGTGGGATGTTTCTTTCATTATCAGTTGTATTTCGGAATGAACAAACCGAATTATCGGGTGCCCACCGAATGAATGCAACATCCTCAGGCGGAGGGATTAGATTGTGTGGATGAAGAAATACTCGCGGTTGCACTTGCCTAGCGCTCCCGCCCGGCCGGGCGAGGCTCCGGATTTCAGTTATGTGGCGCTATCGCCCGCCGGCGCCGTGGCGCGGCCCGATATCAACGCGCGAGCACGTGATATCGGTTCGCTGTCGGTGGAACTGGTGCGCGTACTGGACGATGCCGGTGAGGCGGTGGGGCCATGGCACCCGCATCTTGATCCGGCGGAACTGCAGATTGGGCTGCGGCACATGCTGCTGACGCGCTTGTACGACGAGCGAATGCAGCGCAATCAGCGCGCCGGTAAGATTTCATTTTATATTCGATCTCTCGGAGAAGAAGCGGTGTCGGTAGCGCAGTGCATGGCACTGCGCCCCGGCGACATGCTGTTCCCTTCGTATCGCAATCAAGGTCTGCAGATTGCGCGCGGCATTCCGCTCGTCGATCTCATGTGTCAACTCCTGTCCAATACCCGGGACATGTGCAAGGGCCGCCAGCTGCCGGTGATGTACCACTCCAAGGCCGGCAATATTTTTTCCATTTCCGGCAACTTGGCGACGCAGTTCCCGCAGGCGGTGGGTTGGGCAATGGCCGCGGCGATCAAGGGCGAAGATCATCTGGCGGCCAGTTGGATCGGCGAAGGCAGCAGTGCCGAGGCCGATTTTCATCACGCGCTGCTGTTCGCGTCGGTGTATCAGGCGCCGGTCATTCTGAATGTGGTGAACAATCAGTGGGCGATCTCGACTTTCCAGGGCTACGCCGGCGGCGAGCAGCGCTCGTTCGCGGCGCGTGGTCCGGGTTATGGCATTGCGGGGATGCGGGTCGACGGCAACGATTTTCTGGCGGTTTATGCGGTGACGCAGTGGGCGGCGGAACGCGCGCGCACCGGCGCAGGGCCGACGTTGATCGAATTGGTCACGTATCGCGGTGCCGCGCATTCCACGAGCGATGACCCGGCGCGCTATCGGGCCAAGGACGACCACGAACACTGGCCGCTGGGCGATCCCATCCAGCGGCTCAAACAGCATCTGGTCAACCTCGGCGAGTGGTCGGAGACGCGTCATCAAGCGCTGACATCTGAACTCGAGGCGCTGGTCGCGTCGAGCTGGAAGGAGGCCACCACCTTCGGCACGATGACCGCAGGCCCGAAACTTAATGCCGATTTGATGTTCGAGGATGTGTTCAAGGAGATGCCCGAACACCTGCGAAAGCAGCGAGAACTGATGCGCGCGGAAACCGGCCGGCCCGGCGCGGCCGCTAGCGACGGGACTTGAGCCATGGCCAACATGAACATGATCCAGGCCTTGAATTCCGCCATGGACATCATGCTCCAGAAGCATCCTTCGGTGGTGATCATGGGCGAGGACGTCGGCTATTTCGGCGGCGTGTTCCGCGCCACCGAGGGACTGCAGCGCAAGTACGGCGAGCATCGTGTGCTCGACACGCCGATCGCGGAGGGCGGCATCATTGCTACCGCCATCGGCATGGGCGTCAACGGCCTGCGGCCCGTTGCCGAGATTCAATTCGCGGATTACATTTATCCGGGGTTCGATCAAATCTGCAGTGAATTGGCGCGCATCCGCTATCGAACCGCCGGGGATTTCTTCGCGCCGGTGACCATTCGCACGCCCTGTGGCGGCGGCATCCGCGGCGGGCAGACGCATTCGCAGAGTCCGGAAGGGATATTCACTCATGTCAGCGGCATCAAGGTGGTGATGCCGTCCAATCCATACGACGCCAAGGGACTGTTGATCACTTCCATCGAGGACGACGATCCGGTGGTGTTTTTCGAGCCGAAGCGGCTGTACAACGGACCGTTCGATGGGGATCCGACCAAGCCGGCCGTACCGTGGAGCGCACATCC
Source organism: Gammaproteobacteria bacterium (assembly GCA_040002315.1). Classification (GTDB taxonomy): domain Bacteria; phylum Pseudomonadota; class Gammaproteobacteria; order Steroidobacterales; family Steroidobacteraceae; genus Bog-1198. The sequence goes on along the minus strand of JBDUEQ010000109.1, from coordinate 903 downwards.
GAGGGGCCAGGTGGATGAAGGCTATTACACAGTGCCGCTGGGCAAGGCCGACATTGTGCGCGCCGGCGCCGACGTCACCATCATCACTTACGGCACCATGGTGTTCGTTGCCGCGGCCGCGGCCGCGGCGATGAACTTGGATGCCGAGATCATTGACCTGCGATCCCTGGTGCCGTTGGACGTCGATACCATCTGCACCTCGGTACGCAAGACCGGCCGCTGTATCGTGGCGCATGAAGCCACGCGCTTCTCAGGATTCGGCGCCGAATTACTGTCCATCGTGCAAGAAGAATGTTTCTGGGATTTGGAGGCTCCCATTCAGCGAGTCACGGGCTGGGACACGCCCTACCCGCATGCTTTCGAGTGGGAATACTTTCCGGGGCAGGCACGCGTGTCGATCGCGCTCAAGACTGTCATGGGGTCCAAATGAGCCAGTACATATTCAAGATGCCGGACCTGGGCGAGGGCACGGTTGACGCTGAGATCGTTGCCTGGCACACCAAGCCGGGTGACGAAGTTACCGAAGATCAGCTCATTGTCGAAGTCATGACCGACAAGGCGGCGGTGGAAGTGCCTGCGCCGGTGAGCGGCCGCGTCATCTCGATTACAGGAGCGCCGGGCGAAAAGGTGGCGGTGGGGTCGCCGCTGATCGTATTTGAATTGGAGGACGTGCCGGCAGTTGTCGCTGCGGCGCCGGTCCCTCGCGCACCGACTGCCGCGGCGCCTGCACTGGTTGCTCGTTCGGGCCGAGTGATGGCATCGCCCGCCAATCGACGCCGGGCGCGAGAAGCCGGCATCGATTTATCTACGGTAGCGGGGTCCGGCCCCGGCGGGCGCATCGTGCGCGGCGATCTCGAGTCCGCGGAGGACCATTCATCACCCCCTGCCGGGGCGGCCCATGCC
>JBDUEQ010000108.1:0-3410 GCA_040002315.1 Gammaproteobacteria bacterium | reverse complement strand
CGGCGTGCCGTGCCGCCGCGATCGCGGCCAGTGCATTCATGACATTGTGCTCGCCGAGCAGCGGCCAGTTCACCTCTCCGAGGGTGTTGCCCTGGAGCTGCACGGCGAATCTCGTTGCCGCCGATCCGGCGGCGATTTGTGCGCTCCAGTCGCCGTCCTTGCCGAATGTCTCGCGCGGCGTCCAGCAGCCCATTTTCAAAGTCGTCTCGAGCTCGGTGTCCTCGCCATTGACGATAATGCGGCCGGTCCCCGGCACGGTGCGCAGCAGCTGGTTGAACTGACGGCGGATCGAAGCCACATCCGGATAGATATCCGCATGATCGTATTCCAAATTATTCAGAATAGCCGTGCGTGGCCGGTAGTGGACGAATTTCGCGCGCTTGTCGAAGAACGCCGTATCGTATTCATCCGCCTCGATGACGAAGAACTTGCCCCCGCCCAAGCGCGCGGTGGAATCGAAATTACTCGGCACGCCGCCGATTAGAAACCCCGGCGCCAGGCCCGCATCCTCGAGTATCCAGCACAGCATGGCCGTGGTCGTGGTTTTGCCATGAGTGCCGGCTACGGCGAGCACATGCTTGTCCCGCAGCACATGTTCAGACAGCCACTGAGGTCCCGACGTATAGGGCATGCCGCGATCCAGCATGGCTTCGACCACCGGACTACCGCGGCTCAGGGCATTGCCCACCACGACGATGTCGGGCTGCAGGTCCAGCTGTTCGGCGCCGTAGCCGTGAACGAACTCGATGCCGAGCGCCTCGAGCTGAGTGCTCATCGGCGGATATACATTCAGATCGGCGCCGGTGACGCGAAAGCCCGCGCTCTTGGCAATCGCCGCCACTCCGCCCATGAAGGTGCCGCCGATGCCCAGAATATGCACGTGGGTGGTCATGTATCCGGCAGCAACTGCTGCTCCAGCAAGATAGACAGCAACAGATAGCCCACGCTCACCACGACTCCTAACGCAATCCCCGAATCCAGAGCGGAACGCCAAATGTTGGTGCAGGCGAGCACATACCAAATCAACCCGATAAGCATCAACACCCCGAGAGGTACCGAGGCGAGACGGTCAGAGCCGATGACCTGGATGAGCGAGCCAATGGGATACAGGATGAGTTCCGCGAGCACCCCGACGCCCAGCAACGCGCTGCCGGTCTGCAGAAAACGCTGGCGACGCCCCGCCGAGACCAGGATTGCCCAAGCAAAGCCGAGCGGCAAGCCCACGCTCAACACCAGACGCGTGAACAGCCGGCTGGTCGAGGCCGGCGGCAGGAATGCGCTCAACACTTCGAGCAGTGCCGCTATGCCGGCAACCAGCCCCAGCAGGAACAGCGACGCGGGCAGCTGCGCCGGCGTGCGCCTCCAAATTGAGATGTCCCAGAATGCTTTTGCGAGTCGCAGCATCGTCCGATTCAGTCATAATCGATTCCAAATTGTACACGCGGATCAATGCCATGCCCGACGCGATTTGGATCGATCGAGACGCCGAGCTGCCGGCACTGGCGCTGGCGCTTGAATCGCACGCGTGGATCGGCGTCGATACGGAATTTCTGCGCGAACGCACTTTCTTTCCCAAACTCTGTCTGCTGCAACTGGCGGCCGGGGGCCAGATCTGGTGTGTAGACACACTGCGGATCGGCAGCTTGGAGCCATTGATGCCCGCCCTGACCGCAGCGGTATCGCGCAAGATCATCCATGCGGCGCGCCAGGATTTGGAGGCGGTCTATCTGTCCGCCAAGCGCGTCATGAGTCCGGTATTCGATACGCAGATTGCAGCCGGGTGCATTGGCCTTAAGCCCCAGGTCGGTTACGCAGAACTGGTCAAGACCCTGCTTGATGTCATCGTCCCCAAGGGTCAGACGCGCACCGACTGGTCGAAGCGGCCGCTCACTCGAGAACAGCTCGTCTATGCCGCGGACGATGTCTTGTATCTCGGCGACATCGCGCAACGTCTGCAGCTGCGGCTCAAGGAACTCGGGCGTGAACACTGGGCGTTGGAGGATTGCCTGGCGCTCGAGGATCAGCAGCTTTACGAGCCGGATCCGGCCCAGGCCTGGGTGCGGCTGCGCGGCCTTGCACAGCTGCCGCCGGAAACGCGCGGACGCGCCAAGGGCATTGCCGTCTGGCGCGAGAAAATCGCGCGCAACCGCGATCTGCCGCGGGCCTGGATCCTCGACGATGCGGCGATTTTCTCCATCGCACAAGGCGGCCCCAATCCGCTCAACGACAGCCTCGCCGCCAGCCTCGACCAGGCGCTCAAGGAGCCATCCGCTGACGCTCCGGATCTTGAGCCCAGTCAGGACGCGCGCCCTACTCCCGAGCAGAAAGCTGTCATCGAACGTCTTGCCAAAATTGTCGATGCGCGGGCGGCCGAGCTGAAAGTGAGCGCAGAGATTCTTGCGCCGCGCGGCGAACTAAAGGCACTCGCCATGGGATCACACGATACAAATGCGCTGAGCGGCTGGCGCCGTGAGGAAATCGGCAGTCGTCTGCTCGCCGCTATCGCTTGACAACTGCCCGATCGATGCTCTTGAACACCGTGTCCACATCGGCGTCGGCATCGACGATGCGCAGCAAACCGGCCGCATCGTAGTACTTGATCAGCGGCTTGGTTTGCGCCTCGTACACTTCGAGGCGCTTGCCGATGACCTCTTCCTTGTCGTCCGGCCGCTGCATCAGACGGTGTTTGTTGTCGCTGGGCGGCGGCGACGTGAACACATTGAAAACCTTGCCGCACTCCTCGCATATTCTGCGGCCGGTCAAGCGCTTGAACAGAATGCCGAGATCGAGATTCATCAGCACCACGGAGTCGAGCGGTGTACTGAGCTCGTTCAGCATCTTTTCCAACGCTTCAGCCTGGGCAATGTTGCGGGGAAAGCCATCCAATATGAAGCCATCGACGGCGTCAGGTTTGCTCAAACGCTCGCGAATCATGCCAAGCACCGTCGCGTCGTCCACGAGCTTGCCCGAATCCATGGCCGCCTTGGCGCGCTGACCCAGCTCCGTACGCTTGGCAACCGCGTCGCGCAGCAGATCGCCCGTGGATATTTGCGGGACGCCATGGGCCTTTACCAGCAGTTGTGACTGCGTGCCTTTGCCCGACCCGGGCGCTCCCAACAGGACTATTCGCATGATTCTTCTGATAGTTAAACCGCGCTACCGTACCTTTGGGCGGCGCGGTCGTCAAACCCAGTCCGATCGGCTATTCTGCGCGCCTCGTGCCGTTGGGGGGGTCTCATGAAGAATGCGTTTTATGCACAATCCGGCGGAGTGACCGCCGTCATCAATGCCTCGGCTTGCGGCGTGATCGAAACGGCGCGCAAGCACCGCAATAAGATAGGCAAGGTCTACGCCGGCCGGCACGGCATCCTCGGCGCATTGACCGAGGACATGATCGACACCAGCAAGGA
>JBDUEQ010000107.1:0-25312 GCA_040002315.1 Gammaproteobacteria bacterium | reverse complement strand
TGCCGTTCTATTCGACCAAACGCAGCGGCACGGGCTTGGGACTGGCGCTGGCGCGGGAAATTGCCGAGGCACATGGCGGGCGTAGATGGAGTCGACGTTGCGGGTCGGATGCCGGCTGCTGCAGCTAAATCGGTAGCGGATTGTCAAAGTGCACCAGAGCGGTAGCCGCGGGCAATTGCACCAGCAGAACGGTACCGCCCGAAGCCGGACTTCTGACATCGAGCCGGCCGCCCAGCGCGCGCACCCGATGGCGCATGGATGCCAGGCCGTGGGAGCCCGTCGCCGAGAGCCGGGCCGAGGGGATGCCGCTGCCGTCGTCGGAAATCTGCATGACGATGCCGGACACATCGACGTTCAACATGATGTCCACGGTCTTGGCTGCGGAATGCTTCAGAATATTGGTGTAGGCCTCCTGCGCGATGCGAAACAGCGCGATGGCGGCCTCTGGTTGAAGCGCCGGCTCTTCTGATGGATATGACTCGATACATTTCAGGCCGGCGCTGCCGCAGGTTTCCTTCAATTGCCAGCGCAGGGCGGCAAACAATCCCACATTGTCGAGAAGCGTCGGGCGCAACTCCTCGATGATGCGCCGCTTCAAGTCCACGCCCGCTGACAGGTTCTGCTGCACACGTTGCAGGCGATGCTTCATGTCCAAATCGTTAGGTGCGAGATGCTGCTCGGCCCAGGAGATATCCATCCGTGCTCCCACCAGCAGGGCGCCAAGCTCGTCGTGCAGCTCACGCGCGAGACTGGCCTTCTCGCGCTCCGCCACGCTCTGCAAGTGGGTCGAGAGTTCAATCAGCTCGCGATTGCGTTCTTCGGCTTCGCGCTCCAATTGCAGTTTCTGATCGCGCAGCTCCGCGGTCTGCGCCGTGCGGTGGCGCATGTCCATATAAACCAGACGCGCCGCCACGCCGACCAGCAGCATGTTGAAAATCGTCCCGGCGATGGTGATCCAGTGGCTCAGGACCAGCGATTGGGACCAATGTTTCGACGCTGCAAGATGCTCAGTGGCCTCGCGGCTCCGCATTTGTTCCATGACATCGGCAATGGCCTCGCCGGCGTCGGTACCGACTCTGGTCTTCAGCAGCGTCACCGCGGTCGTGGCGCCCTGGGCCCGCTGAATGGCCACCAGCATCGACAGGTCCGCCAAGCGTTTGCCTATGAGCACGTGCAGATTGCGCACATCGGTGAGGGAAGACGTCGATCCCTGGTATGCCGTCCGTAGGCTTTCCAGCCGCGGTTCCACCTCGTCCACCACCTTTTCATAGGCCTTGAGGTATTTCGCATCGCCGGTCAACAAGAAGCCGCGTTGTGCGGCGACCGAACGTGCGAGGGCGGTCTGCAATTCGTCGATGGCGAGTTCCCGCAGCGCCGTGGCCTGAAGCCGCCCGCTGGCGTCCTGCAGGCGTTCCTGACCCGCGCCCGTCAGGAAGAAAAGTGCGGCCAAAAAACCTATGATGAGAAACGGCGGCAATGCTACGTACCATCGCCCGAGGCCGTCCAGCGCTTCGCCGAGAATGTTGACGCGACTCATTAGAAAAACACTGTACGCGACTTTTCGTGAAACCAGCAACACGACGGACCGGCATCGGCATCGGCTATGTCGTAGATGCACGTCGGAAAGGCCGCCGATTCGTGTCGGAAATTTCCCGCACGCGCGCACCGTTCAGAGGAAGGACTTTCGTGCCGTACGAGGCGCTGGTTTCGCGTCAGTAGATGGCCAGGCTCACGGTGTCGGTCAGCTCTTCGGTCTTGAAATCCACGGGAATGGCGATGACGGGCACGCGCTCCCTGCCTTCGAGCCAGGATTCGACTGCGGCAAGCGGCATGGGCTTGGCATACAAATAGCCCTGTCCGATATCGCAGCCGAGGTCGCGCAAGCGAGCCGCCGCCGTTTCGGACTCGATGCCTTCGGCCACCACCTTGAGCCCGAGCCCGTGGCCCATGTCGATGGCATAGCGCACGATGGGTGCGAACTCGGGATCGGTTTCCAAGCCCTGCACGAAGCTGCGATCGATTTTCACTTCGTGAACCGGCATGCGGACCAGCTGGCTGAGCGAGGAGTAGCCGGTACCGAAGTCATCGATCGACAGGCTCACGCCCAGCGCGGCAATGGCGTCGAGCATGCGCAGCGCCCGTGTCGGATCTTCGATGAATCCGCTCTCTGTCAGTTCCAAGGTTAAAAGTCCCGGTGGCAGCTGGTGCCGAGTCAACATGCTGGCAATGCGCGCATCGAGGCGCACGTCGCCGATGTCATCGGCGCTGATGTTCACGGCCAGCCCCAATGCCTTGCCTGCCGCCAACCACTGTGCGCCTTGTGCAATGGCGTGCTCCAGGGTCCAGCGCGTGAGGCGCCGGATGAACCCGGTTTGTTCCGCGAAGGGGATGAAGTCGACCGGGTTGAGCAATCCACGGGTAGGGTGCTGCCAGCGCAAAAGCACCTCGGCGCCGGTTACACGACCGCTCTTGAATTCGATCTTGGGTTGGAAGAACAGGCGCAGCTCATCGTGCTCGACCGCGTGCCGCAATTCGCCCAGCAGCGAGAGCTGGTCGCGGGATGCGGGCTTGAGCGCTTCTTCGTACACCGCAAGCGCGCGCTTCTCGCGGCGCGCGTGTTCCAAGGCGAGATCGGCGCAGCGCATCAGCTCATCGGCCGAGGTGACATCGGGAGCTGCCAGCGCTAGACCCAAGGTCGCAGTGATATCGATGGGCTGAGCCTCAACGAAGACCGGATCGGCGAGCGCCATGACCAGCGATGTCCCCCATGCCTGCAAACTCACGGTATCGCGCAATTGCGTAAAGGCTGCGAATTGGTCGGCTGCGAGACGAGCCACCGCGGATTTTACCGAAGGTACCGCCGCGAGGCGCGCCGCCATCTTGATGAGTACGGCATCGCCCACCGAGTATCCTAAATGTTCGTTGATGCGCCGAAAGCGGTCCAAGTTAATGATGGCCACCGCGATCGGTGCGCCACGCGCGTCCGACAATGCCTGGCCGAGTGCCGCGCCGAAAGCGGTTCGATTCATGAGGCCGGTAAGCGAGTCTTCGTACGCCAGGCGCCTGATGGACTGATCGCGGGATTGCACCGCGGTCTGCATGAGCTGCAGCCCTTCGGCCAGCACTCCGAGCTCATCGGAGCGCTGCACGTTCAAGGCCACGTCGTAGGTGCCGGCGCGCATCTCATCGACGGCCTGTGTCAGGTCTTGCAGCGGCCGTGTGATGTTGCGAGCGAGCCAAAAAGCAGCCGCAGCGGAAGCGATCAGGCTGACGGCGGCAATCAAGAACAGCACCTTGGTGAGGCGCTCGAACGGCGCGCGCGCGTCCGCCAACGATCGCGATAGAACCGCGACAACCTCGGCATTGCCCCACTTGGACATCTCGATGCGCCGGGTCACCACGTCGGATTGGCGAGCCGCACCGGATGGAATGGTGCTCACCACATCCGACCACTGGCCGGCAGAATTCACCGATAGCGTGACGGCCAGTCCGGTGATATCGGCCAATTCACGCGCGGCCTTGGCGTCAAGTTCGAATCCCATGGCGATCCAGGCCACCGGCAGCGGACTGCGCACCGATACGGTCACGAGCTGGTAGATGCGGCCGTTGTCGACCATCAAGCTGATGGCGCTGTCGCCGGCGACGCTGCTCGTTTGCTCCGGCGAGAGGGGAAACGGAGTGCCCGCCTTGACGTGCAGACCGGAGGCCGCAATGACGTCGCCATTGAGCGAAGTCAACACGACCATGGCTGCGCCGATGCGCTTTCCGCTGTTTTCGAGCACCGAGACCAAGGTGTCCGTGTCGCGTGTGGCGACTGCTTCGCGGAAGCCGTAGTCGGCTGCGACCGCCTGCGCCGCCTGGGTGAGCTGGCGGCGGTTGCTTTCCAATAGACGCGAGAACACCGAGACGCCGACATCGAGCTGCCGCTGCACTTCGTGCTCGGCATTGCCGCGATTCGTCCAGGAAACGGCGCCAAGCGCTGCAGCCAGCACGGCCGCGAGCAGCAGAATAAAGGTCACTGCGATTCGTGTGCGTAACGCCATGGCCGGTTACTCGGGCCACACCGCGACGGCGCTGGCGGTGCTGTCTATATCGATGGTCACGGGAATGTTGATGGGCGCCGCGGCGACGGAAATCTCCCGCTGCGGAACTGCTGCAACGGCATTCGGATGCCAGGCGCGCAAGCGATAGCGGCCGGCTGGAAGATTTAAAGCGGCGGTTCCCGAATCGCCCAGCTTGGCGAAATACGGCGAGTCGACGACGCCGACGTAGGCCAGCATGTTGTCGTGAATATTACAGCCCAAGACCACGAGTCCCGCCTGCTCGAAGGTCACGGCGGTGGGGGGTGATCCGGCATACAACTTGAGCGTGAACGTCTTGGCGCGCGAGAACGAATACACCTGATGCCGGATATGGTCGCTGTTGGGAAAGGTAATGGCGGTGCCGGCGCGCACGACGCTGACGCGCGGCACGAATTTCTTGTTGACTTGATCGATGACCGCCGCATCGTGGCTGGGCGCAGGCGTCGAATCCAGCGGGTCAAACACAATCACTGTATCCGCGGCGGTGGCGCCCGATCGCGTTGTCACGTCGACCGTCACCAAGCCGGCAAGTGCGGGCTGTGCGCACAGTGCTGCAAGCAGCGCGATCGCGGACGGCCGATGGCGATTCACGGTGATCATCGGTCTGCGACCGACGATGGCGCGTGCACGCCCGCAGGCTCGGTCGCGCGCGCGGGTTCGACCACGTCGCGCTTCATGGGCGCAAGCAGACGCAGCAGCTCGTTGCTGGCGCCGAGACTGACGTGCCGCTCCTTCAGCACGTCGCGGAGCTCAGCGACCATGCCGAAGAATTCCGCTTCTGAAATATGGTGACCGGCGTGCACCTCTCGCATCGAGTCGCCTGAGTATTGGCAGGGGCCGCCGGATAGATCGCAGATCTGTTCGGCGAGCAGCCGTTTGATGCGATTCAAATTGGAATCCTTGAAGCTGCGTCCAAGCTTGGGATCCGAGCTCACGCGGTCAATGAGCGTGGCGGTGATGGCGGCCACTCCCACTTCGCCGCCAAGGCGATCGTAGAGGCGCACCTGCGCGCCCGGCGCAGCGCCCGTAGCTGCGCCCGCAGCCATTCCCGAGAGCAGAAGGAGGGAGGAGGCGAGCGTCCGATATGCCACAGCCGTCATAAGTAAACCCAATAAAGTCGTGAGGTTAAACGGGCTTGAGGCTCGAGGCTGTGCGTTTGGACACAATATTCCGCTGCCGGTCCCCCTAACCTTGGCTGCCGTGAAAACATGTGTCCGATTCGCCATCGCCGGGGTGTCGGCCGCCGCCGCGCTGGCTGTAAACCCGTCCGCCCACGCCGGTGAGCGGCTGCAGTGGACCGGGGCGGTGACGCAGGTCGAGGGATCGGCCGGCGGCGGCCTGGTGCCGTGGGCGCTTATCAGCGGGCTGGGTACCGATGCCGAGGTCGGCGCGTCCGCATTTGTGAACTACGTCTCGACCCCGGACTTCGCGCTGCGTTCCGGGGGAGCCAGCGTCGGTGTGTACAACCGCGTGGAGATGTCCGTGGCGCGCCAGCGATTGGATGCAGGATCGGTGGTTCCGGGCCTGACCTTAGGCCAGGACATCGTCGGCCTCAAGGTACGGCTGGCGGGCGATGCCGTATTCGAGCCCGACCGATGGCTGCCGCAAATCGCCGTCGGTGCACAGTGGAAGCGCACCTTGGATTTCGATCAGATCCCGCATGCGGTCGGCGCCGCGCGGGGCGAGGATGTCGATTTGTATATCGCTGCGACCAAGCTGTACTTCGCGGCAATTGCCGGCCACAACGTCATCGTCGACGCAACCCTGCGCCGCACTCGCGCCAATCAATTCGGGCTGATGGGCTTCGGCGGCGACGGCAACGGATTCACCTGGGCGCCGGAATTCTCGGCTGCCGTGTGGTTGAACGACGATGTGCTGCTGGGGGCCGAGTACCGCGACAAACCGAATAATTTAAGCGCCTTTCGGGAGAATAGCGCCAAGGACCTTTTCCTCGCGTGGTCACCGCTGAAAAACCTCGAGGTGACCGCAGCCTGCGCCGATCTCGGGCGCATCGCCGGTAAATCAACGCAGCGCGGCGCCTACATTTCCGTGTGGCTGGGCTACTGATTGCCGCTACTATACGCGGCCTCATGCCCACCGTACGCCTCGACAAAGTATCCCTAAGCTTCGGTCTCAAACCCCTGCTCCACGACGCCGGCTTGCAGATCCGCAAGGGCGAGCGCGTCTGCCTGCTCGGGCGCAACGGCGAGGGTAAGTCCTCGCTGCTGCAGTTGATTACTCGCCAAATCGTGCCCGATGGCGGCGAGGTCTGGGTACGGCCCGGCGCGCGAGTCGCCGGCCTGGCACAAGAAGTCTCCCCTGCAAGCGATGCCGCGGTGCGCGACGTGGTGATGAGCGGCTTGCGCCGCGCCGATCACGATGATTGGCAGGCCGACCTGCAAGTGGATCAGGTGATTTCGCGGCTGCAGCTCGACCCGGACGCCGCCATGAGCGCCTTGTCGGGCGGCTGGCGGCGGCGGGTGATGCTCGGTCGCGCGCTGGTGGCCATGCCCGATCTGCTGCTGCTCGACGAGCCGACCAATCATTTGGATATCGAGGCGATCACCTGGCTCGAGGAGATGATGCTCGAGTTCGAGGGCGCGCTGCTGTTCATCAGCCACGATCGAGCCTTTGTGCGCCGTCTGGCGACGCGGATCGTGGAGTTGGATCGCGGTCAATTGCGCGTCTGGCCGGGAAACTATGACGCCTACGTGGTGCAGAAGCGAGCAGCGCTCGAAGTCGAGGCCAAGCATGCCGCCTTGTTCGACAAGAAGCTCGCGCAGGAAGAGGTTTGGATCCGTCAGGGAGTGGAAGCACGGCGCACGCGCAACGAGGGCAGGGTGCGCGCGCTGAAGCAGCTGCGCATTCAGCGCAGCGAGCGCCGTGATCGTATCGGGCAGGTGGAGATCCGGGTGCAGGATGCCGCGCCGTCGGGCAAGCTGGTCTTCGAGGCGACCCGGGTTACGCAGCGCTTCGCCGCGGCGCCGGTGATCGCGGACTTTTCCGTCCGCATCATGCGCGGCGACCGCATCGGCATCATCGGTCCGAACGGCTGCGGCAAGACGACCCTGATTAAATTGCTGGTGGGTGATCTGGAACCCACCGAGGGCGAGATCCGCCGCGGCACGGGCTTGCTGCCGGCCTATTTCGATCAGCAACGCGATCAGCTGGATTCGAGCGCGTCGATCATGGATAACGTCACCGGCGGCAGCGGCGACACAGTCACCATCGACGGTCAACCACGGCATGTAGCGGGATATTTGCGCGACTTTCTGTTTCCGCCGGAACGGCTGCACGCACCAGTGAGCATGCTGTCGGGCGGCGAGCGCAATCGCTTGCTGCTGGCGCGCCTGTTCGCCAAGCCGAGCAATCTCCTGGTGATGGACGAGCCCACCAACGATCTGGACGTGGAGACATTGGAGCTTCTGGAAGAAATGGTGGCCAATTACGCGGGCACGCTGCTGCTGGTGAGCCACGACCGCGCATTTATCGACAACGTGGTGACCAGCACGCTGGTGTTCGAGGGCGGGGGCCAGGTCAACGAGTACGTCGGTGGCTACAGCGACTGGCTGCGTCAACGCAGAGATGTCGGTTCGCCCGCGCCATCACCCACGCCCGTGTCTGGGCCGGACCGGGCCGTCTCCGGAGCTCGGCCGGCGGAGTTGGCCCGTCCCCGTCCAAAGGTGCGACGTCTGTCCTACAAAGACCAGCGCGAGCTAGACGCCATGCCCGAAAAAATTCAGCGCCTCGAAGCCGAACAACTGCAGCTGCAAGCCGTCATCGCTGACCCTGCGCTGTTCCAGGGTAGCGACGAGCGAGGCACGCACGCCCTGCAGCGCCTGGCGTCACTGGCCGCGGAACTCGAGACCGCCTACGCGCGCTGGGATGCGCTGGAATCGATGGGCGCAGGCGGCGGCACCGGCGACTAACGTAGAGGACGGCGCCGCGCAGCGGCAGCGACTAGCGCCGCCGGCCGCGGCCAAGCAGGTCGTTGGGATTGGGCAGAGCCCCGCCGGCGGCATCGGGGATGACGAGGGAGGACGCCTGTTCCCTGCGGATCTCCTGCAACTCGCGCATGGTTTGTTGCACCGCTTGTTCGGCGGCCGCGCCGAATTTCTCGATGGCCACATCCAACGTAACAGCGTCGAGCTCGAAGCTGATCGGGACGGCGCCCATCGGGGTCATCACCTGCGCCTGCCCGACAAAGAGCACGGGCCGCGCGGCGTCCGTCGAACCATCCGCTGCCACCGGCGTCAGGCGGCGAATCGTGCCGACCTTGCGATCGGTAAAGGTTTCTTCGCGATAAATCTGTGTGGTGTCCATGGTTGCCTGCCGGCTTTCGATGGTGGAACTCATGCGTGGGCTACCCCTTGTATTCGTTTGGGAAAAGTAAAGGCTACCAGTTCGCAGCGTCGCCCGGGAGGCCCTGCTACGATACCTCGCTTGGCACACACGGTCACAGCTCCCAAGGTCCCTAAGTGGACCGCCCTGCTTGGGTTGGCTCTCTTCGGGCTGGCCTTGTTTTGGCTGCACCATCTGCTCGGCCAATATCGATGGGCGGACGTCCTCGCGCATGTGCATGCGATTCCCACGGCAAAGGTGCTGCGGGCGGCGCTGTTCACGGTCTTGGGCTACGGCTGTTTGACCCTGTATGACGCGTTGGCCGTGCGCTTCGCCGGTGCGCGTGTGCCCTATCCACGAGTTGCCCTGATCTCCTTCATGGGTTACGCCATAGGCCACAATGTGGGCCTGAACACCTTGAGCGGCGGGGCAATTCGCTACCGGGCTTATACCGCTCTCGGCCTCGGTGCGAAACAGATTGCCACCATCATCGCCTTCGGCAGTGTGACGTTTTTATTGGGAGCGGGCCTGCTGCTCGGACTGTCGCTGCTCACCCAGGCCGGCATGTCGCAATCGGTGCTGAATATGCATGCCTCGCTGTCCATGCTTGCCGGCTCAGTGCTGCTGGCAGGGGTGGCGGCTTATTTGTGGCTGGTGTGCACGCGGCATAAGCCGTTAAAAATTTGGCGCATGGTCATTCCGATGCCGAAGCCGCGCGTGGCGTTCGCGCAAGTCGCCGTGGCATGCGCCGATTTGTTATGCGCGGTCAGCGTCCTCTATGTGCTGTTGCCGCCACAGGCGGCGATGAGCTTCGGGGCATTCGCCGGCGTGTATCTGATTGCCATTGCCGCCGGCGTGATCAGCAATGTGCCCGGCGGCATCGGGGTGTTCGAAGCGGTCTTGCTGCTGCTGTTGCCGACCGTGCCGAAGGATAGCCTGCTCGGGGCGCTGGTCGCCTACCGCGCCATATACTACTTTGGTCCGTTCGCCGCCGCGCTGGCTCTATTGGGCGCGCACGAGCTGTGGGCGCATCGGGGACCCGCGGTGCGGCTGGTGCAGCTGGGGCGTACATTTCTGATTGCTGTCACGCCGCAGGCCATCGCCATCGCAGTATTCCTGGCGGGCGCGGTTCTGCTGTTCTCGGGCGCCACGCCGGGACTAGGTACGAGACTGGACCTTCTGCGCCGGTTCGTGCCGCTGCCCATACTCGAGCTGTCGCATTTGCTCGGCAGTGCGGTGGGCGTGGGGTTGTTGGTGATTGCTCACGGGCTGTACCGGCGGCTCGACGCCGCCTGGTGGTTGACGATCTGGCTGTTGTGCGCCGGAATCCTGTTGTCGCTTCTCAAGGGCTTCGACTACGAAGAAGCCATGATATTAGGCATAGTCGTCATTGTTCTGCTATCGGCTCGAGCGCGGTTTCGGCGGCGCATATCTTTGGTAGATCAACACTACTCCGGCCCGTGGATCGTGGCACTGTTTCTGGTGCTGTTCACCGTCGCGTGGCTGGTGATATTCGCCTATCGGCACGTACCGTATGACAACCAACTGTGGTGGGATTTCGCCTTTCACGCATCGGCGCCACGCAGCTTGCGTGCCTCGCTATTCGCCGCCGTGATTGCCGCTGCCTACGGCTTGTGGCGGGTGCTGCGCCCGGCGCCGCCGCCCATGGTTGCGCTGCGCGAGGCGGATCTGACGCGCGCCGCTGAATTGGTCGCGGAAGCCGATGACACCACTGCCAATCTGGCGTTGCTCGGCGACAAGAACTTACTGTTCAACGCCGAGCGCACGGCATTCATCATGTACCAGGTGTCGGGGCATAGCTGGGTGGCGATGGGCGATCCGGTCGGTCCGCCGGAAGTATGCGAGCCCTTGGCCTGGGAATTTCTGGAACATTGCGATGTGATGGCGGTGTCCCCGGTGTTCTACCAGGTCAAGCCGCAAAATCTGCCCTTGTATGTCGACCTAGGTTTGAACTTGAGCAAGCTCGGCGAAGAAGCGCGGGTGGCGCTCGATACTTTTTCGCTGGAGGGTCCGGCCCGCGCCGACTTGCGCCAGGCATATCGGCGCGCGAGTCGCGACGGAGCGCAGTTCGAGGTGATTCCGCGGACGGGAGTTGGCGCGATTCTCGGCGAATTGCGCGCCGTGTCCGATGCCTGGCTGGAGGAGAAAAAGACCGCCGAGAAGCGTTTTTCCCTGGGGTTCTTCGATGAACGCTACTTGCAGAGTTTCGATTGCGGAGTGGTACGCCGCGGCGGCGTCATCGTCGCCTTCGCCAATCTTTGGCGCGGCGGCTCAAACGAATTGTCCGTCGATCTGATGCGTTACAACGGTGAGGCACCGAAAGGCGTCATCGACTATCTGCTGATCGAATGCATGCTGTGGGGTAAAACGCAGGGCTTTCACTGGTTTAATTTGGGCATGGCGCCGCTCTCCGGACTGGAAGAGCATGCGCTGGCGCCGACCTGGCACAAGCTCGGCCGCATGGTGCAGCGATACGGTGAGATGTTCTATCACTTCGAGGGGCTGCGAAAATACAAGGAGAAATTCTCGCCGGTCTGGCGGCCGCGCTATCTGGCGGCACCGGATGGTCTGGCCATGGTGGGGGCGCTGCTCGATGTCACTGCGCTCATCTCCGGCGGCGTGGGCAAGGTCCTGAGAAAGTAGTGGCAGCTATGCTGAAACCGGCCGCGAGCGCGGCGACGGTGGCCGGACTGTTGGCGTGCGCTCTTGCCTGTGCGGGTCCGGCGGCGATGCCGGCGCAGTATTTCGACTATGGGCGCTTCGGCAAGGTCAGCATTTATCGCGAAGGCGCGCCCGGCGAAGGCGCGGCCGGCGAAGGCGCGGCCGGCGATGCGGTGCCTCGTGACGTGGTGCTGTTCTTATCGGGCGACGACGGTTGGAATCTTGACGTGATCAACCTGGCGCAGAGGCTCACCGCGAGCGGGGCTCTCGTCGCCGGCATAGACAGTCGTCACTATCTGGCGCAATTGGCAACGTCCCGCGAGATGTGCGTTTCCCCGGCCGCCGATTTGGAGAATTTGAGCCGCTACCTGCAAGCGAAGTTGGCCTTCAAGCAATATATCGAGCCGACTCTGGTGGGCTATGCTTCCGGTGCCACGCTGGTGCATGCGGCGCTGGAGCAAGCACCTGACGGCCAATTCAAGGGCGCGTTGTCCATCGACGTCCGTCCGGAACTGGATTTGAAGAAACCGTTGTGCAAGGGAACGAGGACGAAATTCTCCGCAAACTGGATTGCGCTGCAGGGAGAAATCGATCAGGCGCAATACGCTGCGGCCTATGCGCGGATCACCGCGTCGCCGGCACTGACGGCGGCGGCGAGACTGCCCGCGTCGGTGGCAGATTTGCCGCTGACCGTCGTGCCCGCAGAGCCTGGAGGCTCCAGCCCTTGGTTCGGAATTTTCCTCTCGGGCGACGGCGGTTGGGTGGGATTGGATCGGGGCGTGTCGCATCAGCTCGCAAAACACCACATTCCCATCGTCGGCTGGGATTCGTTGAAATATTTCTGGAAGCCGCGCACCCCGCAAGGCGCGGCGCAAGACCTTGACCGGGTGGTGCGCCACTATTCGCGCGAATGGGGCAGGAGCCATGTGCTGTTGATCGGCTACTCCCAAGGCGCGGACACCATGCCCTTCATGGTGAACCGGCTGCCGGCGCAAACTCATGACATGGTGGGGCTCACCACGCTGCTGGGCATCAGCGATAACGCCTTGTTCGAGTTTCACCTGGAGAATTGGCTGGGAACGCCGAGCGGCGGCATGGCAACCGCGCCGGAATTGCAACACTGGAGCGGCGCGCCGTACCTGTGTCTGTACGGGGAGAAGGACCGCGAGGCAGCCTGCGCGCAATTGACCGGCAAGCAAGGCGTAGCGGTCAAGATGCCGGGCGGCCATCATTTCGGCGGCCGCTATGCGGAAATCGCCGCACAGATTCTCAGGCGGCTTCCCAATCTCTAGAAGCGCTAGACGAATTCAGCCTCGATCTTTTGCGCGACCTCGCGCATCTTCGGCAGGAACTGTTCCACCGCCGTGCGCAGGGGCACTGCGGTGGCGGCATAGCGAACCGTCACGGTGGCGAGAATGCGATCTTTGGCGCGAACCGGTATGGCGAGACTGGTTTCCTCAGAAACGCGCCGGGCGCGCTGCGCCATGCCGAATCCCTGGGTGCGCGTCTCGTTGAGCAGCCGATCAACCTCGATGCGGCTGCGCGCCAGGCGGTCTTCCGGCAGCGACGAACGCGACAACAGTTCCAGCAGCGCGTCGCGTTGCTGGTGCGAGCAGAACGCCAGATAGGCGCGTCCGGCGGCGGAACCCAGCATGGGTACGCGGATGCCGGCGGTGTACTGTCCCAGGGCGAGCGGGCTCTGTCGATCGGTGGTTTCGCGGATCATCATGGTCGCGCCGGACGGAGTCGCGACCGCCACCGGCCACACGATGAGGGCGCCCAAGGCCGCGAGATGCGGTTTCGCGAGATGCGCAACCATGGCCTCATCGTCAAAGCCATCTGACAGGCCGCGCACCATGATGGTTGGGCGATAGCAGTCATCGTGGGGGTCACGGTCGACATATCCGGCCAAGCGCAGCGTTTCTAAGACTCGGTAGGTGGTGGTCCGCGGCAGGCCGACCGCGCTCGCCAGGGTGTTGATGGCGGCCCGTTCCAGGCGATTCAATTCGGTAAGCACCTCGAGACCGCGATTCAAGGCGCGGACGGGACGGGTGGATTCACGATGCATATTCGACATCCTCAGGGGCATTTTGCTCGACAAATCAGCCACATACCACCAGGCCACGGCAATTCGCCGGTCACGGCGCGTCTCGCCGCGGCATCCAACGCTACAACCTCGCCAACGCCTTCAGCGCGGCGACGCGAGCGGTGTCGTGGTCGACGATGGGCTGCGGGTAGCTCTCTCCCAGCCGCACACCGCAGGCACTTAAGACCAGCGGCGGCGCCGCCCACGGCCTATGAATCCACTCATCCGGCAAGCGCGCGAGCTCAGGAATCCAATTACGTACATAAGTACCTTGTGGATCGAATCTGGTTGCCTGGGCGGTAGGATTGAAGATTCTGAAATAGGGCGCGGCGTCCGCGCCGCAGCCTGCCACCCATTGCCAGCCCAAGGTATTGCTGGCGAGGTCGGCGTCCACCAGGGTGTCCCAGAACCAGCGGGCGCCGTCGGTCCAGGGTTGCAGGAGGTGCTTGACCAGAAACGACGCGGCGACCATGCGCACGCGATTGTGCATCCAGCCTGTTTGCCAGAGCTGGCGCATCCCGGCATCGACCAGCGGATAGCCTGTGGCGCCCCGCTGCCAGGCACTCAAGGCGATCGGGTCGGATTTCCAGGGAAAGCGCGCATAGCTCTCCCGCAGCGGCTTTGAGGGCGTATGCGGGAAATGGTAGAGCAGATGGTAGGCGAACTCGCGCCAGCCCATTTCGGTGAGAAATTGCGATGCCCGCCAAGTCGTATGCCGGCCTTGGGTGAGCGCAAGACGGCGGGTGGCGTGCCAGATTTCTCGCGGTCCGATTTCGCCGAAGTGCAAGTACGGCGACAGGCGTGAGGTGCCGGGCAGATCCGGACGGTCGCGATGTTCGCTGTAGCCGTCGAAGGATTCGCGCAGGAAATGCTGCAGCAACGCGTGGCCGGCCACGCTGCCCGGAGTCCAGGCCGTCTGCAACCCTTGAATCCAATTAAGGAGCGGCAAAAGGCCCAATTCATCGAGGCGGCGCGACGCCGGCCATGCGGCGGGCGCGGCCAGGCGTTGCGGCGCCGGCACCGGTTCTGCCGGATCGCCTTGGGCCAGGCAGTGTCGCCAAAACGCCGAGAACACCTGGTACGGAGTGCCCGCCTTGGACTTGATGGTCCAAGGCTCACGCAGCAGCGCGCCGTTGAAGCTTTCGGTCTCTAGCCCGGCCCCGCGCAATGCCTGCTTGATGCTCTGATCGAGCGCGATGGACGCAGGCTCGTAGCGGCGATTCCACAGCACGCGCTGCGCGCCGCAGTCGCGCGCCAAATGCTTGAGCTCGGCCAGCGAATCAACGCCTACGCGCAGGCAGAGGTGCGAACCGCAGCGTCGCAAGTCCTCGTCGAGACGCAGCAGACTCTGGTGCAGCCACCAACGTGAAGCGCCTCCCGGCGCCCAGCGCTCCTGCTCTGCACGAGGGTCCTCCCCCTGATCTTCTTCCGGTGAAAAAATGTACACGGGCACGATGGGGGCGCCGGCTTTGATGGCCGCCGTTAACGCCGGGTTGTCGCTTAGACGCAAATCCTGCCGAAACCACAGTATCGTCGCGCCGCTCATGGCGGTCCGCAGGAGCGGGCACATTCAGCTACAATTCCCGGCCAATTTTTGCTGAAACTCAAGGAATCAGGCTCAACATGTCGGAAGAAAACAGCGCGGCGCAGGCTGCCCCCACGCCGGTCGAGGCGGTCATCATCGGCGCCGGACCGGTGGGACTGTTCCAAATCTTCGAACTCGGCCTTCTCGGAATCGGAGCGCACATCATCGATTCGCTGGCGCAGGCCGGCGGCCAGTGCACCGAGCTGTATCCGGACAAGCCGATCTACGACATTCCGGCGCTGCCCATATGCGGCGCTCAGGAGTTGATCGACCGGCTGTTGGAACAGGCGAAGCCGTTCCACGCCACCTTTCATCTGGGACAGGAAGTTACCGAAGTGAAGGTGCTGGAAGGCGGCAAGTTTCACGTCGCGACTTCCGGCGGCATCCACCTCATTGCGGGCGCCGTGGTGATCGCCGCGGGCGTCGGCTCGTTTCAGCCGCGGCGCCTGGCGCTGCCGGGCGTCGAGGAGTTCGAGGGCAGTGGTGTGCACTACCGCGTCAAATCCGCCGCCGATTTTCATGACCGGGACCTCGTGATCTGCGGCGGCGGAGACTCGGCCCTCGACTGGACGGTGGCGTTGTGCGAGAAGGCGCGCTCCCTGACGCTGTTGCACCGCCGCGCGGATTTTCGCGCGGCACCCGCCACCGTGGCGCGCATGCGCGAACTGGTGAGCGCCGGAAAAATGCAGGTGTTGGAGGGCACTGCGGCGGCGTTGCGCATGGACGGCGACACGCTGGTGGGCCTTGACGTGCGCGCGGCCGATGGCCGTGAACTGCAATTGCCGGCCGATAAAATTCTGGCTTTCTACGGACTGCATCCGAAGTTGGGTCCGATTGCGGAGTGGGGCATGGTGCTGGAAAAACGCGCGCTCAAAGTGGACACCGAGAAATTCCAGACCAGCATCCCGGGGATCTTTGCGATCGGCGACATCAATACCTACCCCGGCAAGAAGAAGCTCATCCTGAGTGGATTTCACGAGGCCGCGCTCGCGGCGTTCGCCATCCAGCACCACTTATTTCCGGAGAAGCGCCAGTTTCTGCAGTACACCACCACCAGTCCCATCATGCAGAAGCGGCTGGGTGTCGCGGCCAGCGACGTCGATGGGCAATCCGGCGGCATTTGAACTCGCGTTGTGAAAACATGAACCAGCTGCTGGACGATTTGATCAAGGTGATGACCCTGGAACGGCTGGAGATGAATTTGTTTCGCGGCGAGAGCCGCGACATAGGCAGTCCGCAGGTGTTCGGCGGTCAGGTGCTGGGTCAAGCGCTGGTGGCGGCGACGGCCACGGCGGAGAATCGGGTCGCGCATTCCTTGCATGCGTATTTCCTGCGCCGCGGCGATTTCAATGCGCCGATCGTTTACGAGGTCGACCGGGCATTGGACGGCAAGCATTTCTCTTCGAGGCGGGTGGTGGCCATTCAGCACGGCCGGCAAATCTTCAACATGTCCGCCTCGTTCCAGTCGCCGGAAACGGGCCTCGATCACCAGATTCCGATGCCGGACGTGCCGCTCCCCGAAACCCTGCGGGACATCGAGTCCCACTATCGCGAGTTCGCGCATAAGCTGCCGGAGGCGGCGCGCCGGGTCGTGGAACAGAAGCGGCCGTTCGAGTTTCGCCCGGTGGAGCCGCCTGGGTTTTTGCACCGGGAGAAATCGACTACCGTCAAGCACATCTGGTTTCGGGCCGTGGACAAGCTCGCCGACGACGAGGCGCTGCATCGCTGCCTGCTGGCCTACGTATCCGACTTCCATCTGCTCGATACCGCCCTGCGGCCGCATGGCGTGTCCCTGATTTCTCCGAAGCTGGTGATTGCCAGCATCGATCATGCAATGTGGTTTCACCGCAGCGTACGCGTGGATGATTGGCTGCTGTATGCCGTCGACAGCCCGAGCGCTTCGGGCGCCCGCGGCTTCACGCGCGGCAATGTGTTTGCGCGCGACGGACGACTGGTGGCGAGCGCAGCGCAGGAAGGCTTGATTCGTGTGACCGCGTAGGCTCAAGATGTCGCCCGTGCTCAAAGCCATCATCATCATCGTTCTCGCAGTCGGCGTGATCGTCGGCGGGCTGCTGACTCTGCGCAACAGCGGCCGTGCCGGCATGCCGGGCGAGGACGTGCTGAAGCGCGCTACGAAGCATGCGCGCGAGCTCGATGCCGAGGACAAGGACGAGGAAGCCCGTTCGGGGAAGTAGGCCGCGCCGCTGCGAGATACTCGCGTCACGGGGCGCAGTTGACCCGCGATGATTCCCAGACTTCGCGCGGCAAGACGAACAGATGGCAGTCCCACCAGCGATTCTTGGCGCGGCGGTGCTTGCGAAACACGGCTTCCCAACGCATGCCGATTTTCTCGAGCACGCGGATCGATGCGCCGTTGTTGACGTCGACCGTCGAAATCACCCGATCGGCCCGCAAATCAAAGAACGCGGCATCGACCAGCGCCAGGGCAATCTCAGTGGCGTATCCCTTGCCCCAATTCTCGATGCCCAGCATGTAGCCTAAGTCGACCACATTGCGTTCGATGAACGACAGGTCGCAGGCACCGATCACGCGGCCCGATTCGATTTCCTCGACCGCCATTTCGAACCGCGATCGAGGCCGTTCGCGCTGCGAGGCCAGCAGGCCTTCGAGGTAGTCGGCCGTGCTGTCCTCATCGCGGGGACCGAAAAACAGGTAGCGCGTGACGCGCGCATCCGATGAGTAGGCATAGATGGCGCGGAAATCGGCTTTGACGAACTCGCGAATATTGAGGCGGGCGGTGCGCAGCGGAACTATCAGCGTACGCACAACACCTTGCCCGGATTCAATATGCCTTTCGGATCGAGCGCGCGCTTCAACTCGTGCATGACGGCGAGTTCCACCGGATCGGCGCGACGTGCGAATTCCCCGGCCTTCAGCCGTCCTATGCCATGTTCGGCGCTGATGCTGCCGCCGAGACTCTCCACCAGATCGAACATGGCGAGCTCCAGCAGCGGGGCGCGCGCCAGGAAGCTCTTGACGTCGACGCCGGGCTTCTGACTCACATTGAAATGCAGGTTGCCGTCGCCCGCATGGCCGTAGGACACCACATCGCCCTCGGGTGCCAGGCGCTGCACCAGCGCCGAACCTTGTTCGATGAGAGTGGGGATGGCCGACACCGGCACGGCGACATCGTGCTTGAGGCTCGCGCCGTGGTGGCGCTGTGCCTCCGGCACCGACTCGCGCAATTTCCACATGGCTTGGGATTGTGCGATCGAGCTCGCAAGCATGGCATCGGCAATGATGTCGCGCGCCGCGGCATCCTCGAGAGTCGCGGTCAGCAGGCCGAGCAGATCCTGCTGCGGATTCGGCGAAGACAACTCGATGAGCAGGTACCAGGGCGTACCCTGATCCAACGGATCGGCGACTCCCGAAATGTGTTTGACCGTGAGTTCCACCGCCAGGCGCGGCATCAATTCGAAGGAGGTGACCTGGTCCCCGGCTGCCGTGCGCAAGCGGGCGAGCAAGTCCAGCGCATGCTGCGGCGAGCCGATGCCGACCAGCGCGGTCGCCGTATCCGCCGGCGCCGGAAACAGCTTCAATGACGCCGCGGTGATGATGCCCAATGTGCCTTCCGCACCGACGAAGAGGGATTTCACATCGTAGCCGGTGTTGTCCTTGCGCAGACTCTTCAGCCCATGCAACACCCGGCCGTCCGCCAGCACCACTTCGAGCCCCAGCACCAGATCGCGCATCATGCCGTAGCGCAGAACGGCCGTGCCGCCCGCATTGGTGGAGACATTCCCGCCGACCTGCGCGGTGCCCTCCGACCCCAGGCTCAAGGGAAACAGACGTTGCGCGTCGCGGGCGGCGCGCTGCGCTTCAGCGAGGGTGCATCCCGCCTCGATGATCATCGAGTAGTTGGCGGCGTCGATTTGCCGTATACGATTCAGCTTGCGCAGCGACAGCACGATTTGCGAGCCGCTTTCATCGGGTGTAGCGCCGCCGCAGTAGCTGGTGTTGCCGCCATGGGGCACCAGCGCGACCTCCTCGCGGTCGCAAATATGCAGAATATGCGCGACCTCATCCACGCTGCGCGGCAACAGCACCAAGGGGGCCGCACCATGGTACAGCCGGCGAAAGTCGATAAGAAAGGGCTCAATCGCTTCCGCTGAGTCCAGCCAGGAGCCGGCGCCCACGGCCGCCTTGAGTTCCGTCAAGGTCTTTAGATCAGGCGCGCGAGGCATGGACGGTGGCGATGGCCGCGCGGCGCGAGTTCGGTTTGGTGAAGAGCATTTGCACATCGCCGAGCTGCCGCTCCTCGAACCCGCCCTCGCAGTAGCACAAGTAGAACTCCCACATGCGCACGAAGCTCTCAGGGTACCCGAGTGCGCGCACCTCCGCAGCCCTGGCGAGGAAACGTTCCCGCCAGATCTTGAGCGTGCGTGCGTAGTGCGGACCGATGTCTTCCAAATGAAATAGCTTGAGGTCGGTGGCGCGGGCCGCCGCATCGACCAGCACCTGCACCGAGGGGATGAAGCTGCCGGGGAAAATGAACCGCTTGATGAAATCGACCGAGCGCCGTGCCTGGTCGTAGAACTGATCGCGAATGGTGATGGCCTGCAGCAACAGGGCGCCGTCCGGGCGCAGCAGCTCGCTGCAACAGCGAAAATACCGATCGAGGTATTGGTGCCCGACGGCCTCGATCATTTCAATGGACACCAGCGCATCGAACTGGCCGCGCAGATCCCGATAATCTTCGAGCAGCAGGGTGACGCGATCGCTCAAGCCGGCGCGCGCGACGCTTTGCCTGGCAAACTCGTACTGCTTGCGCGAAATGGTGGTGCTCGTGACTCGGCATCCATAGTGCCGGGCGGCGTGAATGGCGAGGCCGCCCCAGCCAGTGCCGATTTCCAGCAGGTGCTGGCCGGCCTGCAGCTTCAGCTTGCTGCAGGCAGCGTCGAATTTCGCGGTGGACGCCTGCAATAGCGACGCATCGTCGCTCTCGAATATGCCGCAGGAATAGGCCATGGTCTCATCGAGAAACAGCTCGAAGAATCGATTTCCCAGGTCGTAGTGGGCGGCGATGTTGCGGCGGCTGCCGAGCTTGTCGTTGCGATTGAGCCAGTGCGCCATCTTGAGCAGCGGCGCGCTCAGTCGGGACCAGCCCGAATCGACGTCGTTCATCAAGTCACGATTGATCACCATCAGGCGCACGAGGCCCGTGAGGTTGTCGCATTGCCAGTAGCCGTTCATGTACGCCTCGCCCGAGCCCAAAGTGCCGCCGAAGAGGACTTCAGGGTAGAAGCGCGGGCTACGCACGCGGATGGTCACCTCGAACGGCGCAGCGGCGCTGGCAACGCCGAAGATTTCCACCGCTTCTGCATCGATCAAGCGCAGCCGGCCGTCGCGAATCTTGCGCAGTTGGCCGAGCAACAGGGGCTTGGCGAGCCTGGTCAGAGCAGATTCGCGCTCCGTCGACTTATCCGCGGCGTTGGCCGGAATGATGCTTGGTTTCACGGTTCGAGTTCTTAGCGAGTGGCGGTACGAGGATGCCCGTAAAAGGGGGTGCGCTTCAACCACAGCTTCAAGGCTTGCCAGTGGATGGCGGTTATGATGCGCAAGGTCATGAAGGGGTAGAAGGCCAGGGTGCGTACCAGCGCGGCCGCAGTCACCGGTTCCGCTCGCAGGCTCAAAGTCGCCGAGAAAACCTGGGCGGTGCCCTGGAAGTTCTGCATATTCACGAACAGCCGCTGCTCGGGCGGGCTGAAACACCAGCGATACTGCATGTCCATGGGCATGAACGGCGAGACGTGGAAACTCTTGGCGAACTCGAAGTGCTGTAGCCGTGGGCCGCTGCGGCCGCCGGCCGGCCTGGGGGCGGCGGGTGCAGCGCCGGCCCGGATGTCCGATGCGAGCACATATTGATGCCGCTCACCCCACGGAGTATTCGTGATTTCGGCAACAATGGTTTGCAGCGTCTCGCCGGCTTCGTTGAAACAGTAGTAAAAGCTCACGGGATTCATGCAGTAGCCGAAATAACGCAAATGCGTGAGCAGGCGGATGGGGCCTGCCGGGCGCGTGCCGGTGCGCGTCGCTACGAGATCGCGCACTGCTTGATCGAGCGATACGTCGTGCGGACCCAAGTAGTCGCTGCGCTTGAACCAGGCGAGCGCGGGGCGCAGAGCGGACCATCCGGGCACGCCGTCGAAAAGACGCGGCAGCTCCTCGAGGTCCACGTACAGCATGAACAAGGGGTAGCGAAAGCTGCTGTGCCGCGGCGCCGAGCGCCGGTGTTCAACCCACCCTTTGTAAATGCGGCTGTTCATATTCTTGGCGCCGGTTGAATTCCTCGACGGCGACAAGCGCGCTGTTGACGCCGTCTTCGTGAAAGCCATAGCCCCAGTATGCTCCGCAATAGTACGTTCTGCGCTCGCCGTTGATTTCACCGCATCGGCCTTGAGCAGCCACCGCGGCGGCGGTGTACACCGGGTGATGATAGACGTAACGGCCGTGAACCTTGCGCGGGTCCACGTCCGCGCCTCGATTCAAAGTCAGCAGGAATTGCACCGGGGCGATGAGCGACTGCAGAATATTCATGTTGTAGGTAACGGTTACGCGCCCGTACTGCTCGACGGGGAGATGGTAATTCCACGCCGCCCATGCCAGCGGCCGGCGCGGCATGAGCCTGGCGTCGGTGTGCAGCAGCGCTTCGTTCGCCTGGTAGGGTAGGGCGCCCAAGATTTCGCGCTCTTCGTGCGAGGGGTCGGACAGCAGCTTCAGCGCCTGGTCGCTGTGGCAGGCGATGAATACCTGATCGAAATTCTCCACGGAACCGTTTTTCAGGCGCAGCACGACCCCGCTTGCCCGCCGCTGCAAGGACGCGACCGGTGTGTTGAGGCGAATGCGATCGGCATAGGGAGCCGTAAGCCTCGTGACATATTCGCGCGAGCCGCCGCTGATGACCCGCCACGTCGGCCGCTCGTTCACACTCAAGAATCCGTGATTGGAAAAAAACTCGACGAAGAAGCGGGCCGGGAACTGCAGCATGTCGACGGGGCGCGAGGACCAGATCGCGGCTCCCATCGGAATGATGTAGTGATCGATGAAGTACTTCGAATAGGCCTCGCGCTCGAGGTATTCGCTTAAAGTAAAGGCCGGTGCGCCGGTCTGCAGCAGCCGCGGCGCCCGGGCGTTGAAGCGCAGTATGTCCGCCACCATGCGCAGAAAGGAGGGGCGCGCGATGTTGCGGCGCTGCGCGAACAGGGAATTAATGCTGGTGCCGTTGTACTCCAGGCCGCTCTTCTCGCAGCGGACACTGAAGCTCATCTGGCTCGGCTGCCAGGGAACATGAATCTCATCGAGCAGACGGATGAAATTCGGATAGGTCCAATCGTTGTAGACGATGAAGCCGGTGTCGACGGCGTAATTTCGGCCATGGTGTTCGACATCGACCGTATGCGTGTGGCCGCCGATGTGGCTGCCGGCCTCATAGACCGTTACATCGTGCGTGCGGCTCAAGCGATAGGCTGCCGCCATGCCGGAAATTCCGGAACCGATAACCGCGATGCGCATTGATGGGATCACTCCGCCGCCGGTTTATCCGGCTTATGGCGGTTATTCGTTGCGCCTCACCGAATGGATGCGCTGTCCCGCGAAAACACTAGAACCGCTTGCCGGCTCCTTCGCGAACGGCGGCCGGCACCGGCTTTAGGTCCCAGATCACGCCAAAGAAGGACATCAGCTTCAACACGTAGAAGGTGATGTCGAATTCCCACCAGTAAAAGCCCTGGCGTGCCGACGCCGGGTAGTGGTGGTGGTTGTTGTGCCAGCCTTCTCCCAAGGTGATGATGGCAAGCCAGACGTTGTTGCGGCTGGCGTCGCCGGTCTTGTAGCGCTGGCGCCCAAACACATGAGACAGAGAGTTGATGGTGTAGGTGCCGTGATAGACCAACACGGTGGAAATGAAGAATCCCCACACCAGCATCTGCCAGCCGCTGGTGCCCAAGCCCGGTGCGACGTGCTTGAGCAGCACCCCGAGCAGGAAAACGCCCGCGCCGAGCAGGGTAGGAACCGCAATATCGAAACGATCCAGGAATCGCAGCTCCGGGTATTTGAGCAAATCCTTCACCCGCGATAGATCCGCGGCGAAGTGCTTGTGCGACATGAACCAGCCCATGTGGCTCCAAAAGAAACCGTGTTGCACCGGTGAATGGACGTCATCCGGCTTGTCCGAGTGCACGTGATGGTGGCGATGGTGTGCTGCCCACCAGATGGGGCCGCGCTGCACCGCCGAGGCGCCCAGCAATCCGAAGATGAATTGCCCGGCGCGCGAGGTCTTGAAGGTGCGGTGAGAAAAATAGCGGTGATAAAAGCCGGTGATGGCGAACATACGCACGAGGTAGAGCGCCACGGTCACCAACAGCGCGACCCAGCTAAACCCTACCCAGATCACGGCGAGACAGGCAACGTGCATCAATAGGAAAGGCAGTACCCGGGCCCAGTCTACATGCCTGCCCGAATCGCGGTGCTGCTCCGCGGGCTTCGGCCGCGTCGCAAAGTCGCTGTTGCCGAACCAGCGCGAGAGCTCGCGGCCCATTCGCTCGACGGCCGGCGGCTCGACCACGATTTCATTTTCTGGAGTCATCTCAATTCCTGTGACTGTAAGGCTGCAATTCGCTCATCGAGCGGCGGATGGCTCATAAATAGCCGCATGAAGCCGCCGCCGCCGCCCGTGGCGCCACCGCCCGTATTGATGCCGAAGGCCTGCATTTGCGGCGGCATCGGCTGACCCTGGCTACGCTTCAACACCTCGAGGGCGCTGATCATAGCGCCGGTGCCGGCGAGATTGGCCCCGCCGCGATCGGCCCTAAATTCCCGCCGCCGCGAATACCAGCTGACAATCATGCTCGCCAAGATTCCAAGGACTATTTGCGCGACCATGGTAGTCAGAAAGAAACCGATGCCGGACTCCTGCCGATCGTTTTTAAACAGCGCCCGATCGACGATGTTGCCGATGATGCGCGCGAGAAAAATCACGAAGGTGTTTAGCACACCCTGCAACAGAGCGAGAGTAACCATATCACCATTCGCGACATGGCTTATTTCGTGGCCCAGAACGGCTTCGATCTGGCTGCGCGACATGCTGCGCAGCAGTCCGGAACTGACCGCCACCAGGGCCGCGTTGCGGCGCGCGCCCGTGGCGAAGGCGTTCATTTCCTGCGCCTCGAAGATTCCCACCTCGGGCATGCCGATTTGGGCCTGATCAGCCAGACGTTTGACTGTGGCGACCAACCAACGTTCCGCGTCCGATTGCGGCGCATCGATTAACCGCACGCCCATCAGCCGTTTGGCGGTCCATTTCGACAGGGCGAGCGAGATCAGCGCGCCGCCGAAGCCGAAAATCGCCGCGAAAACCAGCAGCCCGCCCATGCCTCCCTGGCCTAAGCGCACGCCAAAGACCTGCTCGATGATGAAAATCACCGCGCTAAGCAGGGCCAGCACGGCCAAGTTGGTGATGAGAAACAGGAAAATGCGCTTCATGAGCCCTTTTCTTTGCAGAAACCAATCACAATATGGTATCGCGACACAGCTTAGGTCGGGACATTCCTGCCTAATTTCAAGGACGACCTCCGAGTTCTGCTATGTGCTTGTGATATATAGTATTAATCGCGAAAGGTAGGCATGCAATATAAGGATTATTACGAGATTCTCGGTGTGGCGCGCTCCGCCGACGCCGACGAGGTTAAGCGCTCGTACCGCAAGCTGGCGCGTAAGTACCATCCGGACGTCAGCAAAGAAAAGAACGCAGAGAGCAAGTTCAAGGAGGTCCAAGAGGCCTACGAGGTGCTGCGCGATCCGGAGAAGCGCGCGGCCTACGATCAGCTGGGCCGAGACTACCGGCCCGGCCAACAATTCCGTCCGCCGCCCGACTGGTCACAGCGATTCGGGCAAGCGGGGGCGGGCAGCCAGCGCTTTTCCGACCTCAATGGCAATGGCTTCAGCGATTTCTTTTCCACCCTTTTCGGCGGTGCCGCGCAGGCGCCACCGACCGAGGCGGAAACAGGTTACCTGGACGTTACGGTGGAGGAGGCCTTCGCCGGCACGAAGCGTCGCGTTGCGCTGACCGAAGGGGGGCGCACGCGCTACGTGGATGTGCAGATCCCTGCCGGCGTCACCGACTCACAACCGCTGCGAATCGCCAGCGCGGGCGGCCGCGGCTCGCTGATATTACGCGTCAGGCTGCGGCCGCATGCTCTGTATCTGTTGCAGGGCAAGGACGTGCAAATCGAATTGCCCTTGGCGCCGTGGGAGACCGCTTTAGGCGCGAAAGTGGCCGTGCCCACGCTGGGGGGGACCGTCGAGGTGACGGTGCCCGCCGGCGCGCAATCGGGACAGAAACTGCGATTGCGCGGCCGCGGTTTTCCCGGCACGCCCGCCGGCGATCAAATCGTCAGCATCAAGCTGGTGACACCGGCGGCGCAATCGGCGCAGGCGAAACAAGCCTACGAGCGGATGAAGAGCGAATTCAATTTCGATCCGCGTGCCGGTTGGCCCTCGTAGCACGGTTACCCGTCG
>JBDUEQ010000106.1:0-8463 GCA_040002315.1 Gammaproteobacteria bacterium | reverse complement strand
TGCCGTCTTCAGGGTCGCTGATCCAAAAGCGCAGCTCGATCTCGATACCATTGTCCGCAAATCGGATCACGCGGGCGGCCGGCTCAGGCTCCGCGGATACCCGGCGATGGCGGCGGGCCACTTCCGTCATCATGTGCATCGCAGCCCGCGGATCGTCCTGGTAGCTGATTTGCAGGGGGAGCTTCAGCCGGATGTTACGGTCCGCATAGCTCCAGTTCACAACCTCGGAAGTGAGGATGTTCTCATTCGGGATGAGGGTATCCACGCCATCACGGTCCCGTACGACAACATAGCGCGCGCGAAGCTCACGGACCACGCCGAAGCGCTCGCCGACGGTGATCACATCGCCCGGCCGAATCGAGCGATCGCCCAGCAAGACGAAGCCGCTGATGAAGTTGGAGGCGGTCCGCTGCATGCCAAGCCCAACGCCGACGCCGATGGCACCGCCGAGCACCGTCAGTGCGGTGAGATCGACGCCGACGGTGTTGAAGGCGACGAGCACAGCGAACACCACCAACAACACGCGCAACAGCTTGCCGGTGCCAACGCGGACGCCGATGGGCACGTTACTCAGCAGCATGAGCCGTCGCTCGACATAGGCGCCGGCGTAGACCGCACCGACGCCGAACAACAGGATGATGAGCAAGGTACGCGCAGCGTCCAGCAGCGAGACGCGCTTGTTGCCGATGGGTATTGCCACCGCATCGATCATCTGCAGAACTGCGGGCAGCCAGCCGAGCAGTTGCAGTGCGAGCCCGAGCCACAGCGCCAGCGCGGCCGCTTGCGCCCCACGGCTTGCCAAGGGCAGCGACTCGAGCCGCCGCGCGAGAAAGGTGAAACCAAGGGCAATAAGCAGCCACAGAACGCCGAGCAACGCAGCACCGAGCGGCAGGGTGTTGTCGATGCCCGTCAGTCGCAGCAGCAGCGCCGCAACCAGCACCAGACACACGAACAACCCCGACCACAGGCAGCTCCCTGCGAGTGCTCGCCTGCCAGAAGCGATTTCACCGCCGTCCTTGCGGGGCGCACGCAGGCGGGCGGCCGCCATGCTGATGGTCAGCGCCAACAGCACCGCCAGCCACTGCGGCCAAGCGCTCGGCTGCAAGGCGACGTCACCGGTGTCCCTCAAAAGATGTGTAACGGTGTTCCACGATGCATGCATATCCAAGCCCACACTCGCTTTTCGGTTGTTACTATTTCAGCAACGCGGTTCCGCCCATGTAGGGCAGCAGCACATCCGGAACGTTGACGCTGCCATCTTCCTGCTGGTAGTTCTCCAGAATGGCGACCAAGGCGCGGCCCACCGCGACGCCGGATCCGTTCAACGTGTGCACCAATTCGGGCTTGCCCGCCGCCGGGTTTCGCCAGCGCGCCTGCAAGCGGCGCGCCTGGAAGGATTCACAGTTGCTGCAGGAAGAAATCTCGCGGTAGCGCTGCTGCGAGGGCAGCCAGACTTCAAGATCGTAGGTCTTGGCGCTGCTGGGGCCGGTATCGCCGGCGCACAATGACAGCGCGCGGTACGGCAACCCCAATGCCTGGAGCACGGCCTCGGCATGGCCAGTGAGTTCCTCGAGCGCGGCGTAGGAATTCTCGGGACGCACGATGTGCACCAATTCCACTTTGTCGAATTGGTGTTGGCGAATCATGCCGCGCGTGTCCTTGCCGGCGGCGCCCGCCTCCGAGCGAAAACAGGGTGAATGCGCTACCAACTTAAGCGGCAGACTCTCAGGCTTGAGGATCTGGTCACGAACCAGATTGGTCAGCGGCACCTCTGCGGTGGGAATCAAATAGAAGCCAGGATCGCCGCGCACCGCGAACAGATCCTGCTCGAATTTCGGCAATTGTCCCGTGCCCACGAGCGCGGCGCCGTGAACCAGGTAGGGCACGTAGGCCTCGCGGTAGCCATGAGGGCCGGTGTGCAGATTGAGCATGAATTGCGCGAGGGCGCGATGCAGCCTCGCCAGCGCTCCCGTCATCACCACAAATCGGGCGCCGGAGATGCGTCCGGCCGATTCGAAATCCATCCCGATCCGCTCGCCAATGGCGACATGATCCTTCGGGGTGAAAGCGAATTGCCGCGGGGTTCCCCAACGCCGCACCTCGACGTTTGCCGACTCGTCGCTACCGTCGGGAACGCTGGAGTGCAAAATATTGGGCAATTCCAATTGCAGGTCGGACACCCGCGCCTGAATCTCCTCGAGTTGTTTCTCGATCCCCCGCAACTGCCCGCCCATGGATTCGCCCGCCGCCAGCAAGGCGCTTGCATCCAGGCCTTTTGACTTGGCCTGCCCTACGGCTTTGGCGTTGGCGTTGCGCTCGGCGCGCAGCCGATCGGCATCGATCTGAATGGCTTTGCGCCGCTCTTCCAGCGCCGCAAAGGTTGCGACGTCCAGCACATAGCCGCGCCGCGCCAGAGCGGCTGCAACACCGGGTAAATCGCTGCGCAGCAGCTTTGGATCGAGCACAGCGTGTCCTTCAGCAACCAGTCATTCAAGTCATATCCCGGCCGCGCATGGCGCGTTCCCGCGGCAACGTCCGCCGTCAGCGCCGCGACCCGCTCAGCGTTACGCGCCGCCGGCGCCGCGCACCTGCCGGTCGCGCTCGCGCCGTGCATTGAGCGCCTCGCCGATCTTGATCTCCAGGCCGCGCGGCACCGGAACATAGTATCGCCGATCCGGCATCTCATCCGGCAAGTAACGTTCGCCGGCCGCATACCCGCCCGGTTCATCATGCGCATATCGATAGCCCTTGCCGTAGCCGATTTCCTTCATCAATCGCGTGGGGGCGTTGCGCAGGTGCAGCGGGACTTCGAGTGAACCCAAGTTCGTGGCGTCCGCCGTGGCCGCCTGATAGGCCGAGTAGATGGCATTACTCTTGGCGGCGCAGGCCATAAAAACCACTGCTTGGGCGATGGCGAGCTCTCCTTCGGGGCTGCCCAGTCGTTCGTACACCGCGCACGCTTCCAACCCCATGGTCAGAGCGCGCGGATCAGCGTTGCCGATGTCTTCGCTCGCCATGCGCAGGGCACGGCGCGCGATGTACATGGGATCGCAGCCGCCGGCCAACATGCGGCACAGCCAGTACAGCGCGGCGTCCGGATCGCTGCCGCGTACCGATTTGTGCAGAGCCGAAATCTGATCATAGAAATTCTCGCCGCCCTTGTCGAAGCGCACGTAGGTGCTGCCGATCACGGCGCGCATGGTGTCGGTGTCGAGCCTTCGACCCGCGGACTGCGGCGAACCGGTGTCCTGCGGCGAACTCAAGTCCGCGGCGGTCTCCAATAGATTGAGCATGCGGCGTGCATCGCCGTCCGCGGCGGCCAGCAAGAGTTCCCGAGCACCCGGGTCGATGTTCAGGTTCAACGCACCTAAACCGCGCTCTCGATCCGTCACTGCGCGATCGAGCAATTTCCCGAGATCGGCGGTATCGATGGACTTCAGCACATAGACGCGCGCCCTGGATAGGAGCGCATTATTCACCTCGAAGGAGGGGTTTTCCGTGGTCGCGCCGACGAAGATCAGCGTGCCGTCCTCGACGTAAGGCAGGAAGGTATCCTGCTGCGACTTATTGAAGCGATGCACCTCATCGAGAAACAGCACGGTGTCGCGGGTGCCGCGCAAGCTGCGCGCCTGCTCCACCACGGCGCGAATGTCTTTGATGCCGGCGAGCACTGCGGAGAGCGCGATGAATTCCGCCTTGGCGCCGTTGGCCACCAAGCGCGCCAGTGTGGTCTTTCCCGTGCCCGGCGGACCCCACAAAATCATTGAATGCGGGCGGCCCGACTCGAGCGCGCGCCGCAGCGGCGCGCCCACGCCCAGCAAATGCGATTGCCCCACGTACTCATCGAGGGACTGGGGGCGCAGCCGGTCAGCCAGCGGCCGATACGTACCGTCGCTTACCCTCACTTGCCGCTGCGCCCGATCACATCGACTCCAGGCGGCGGCACGAAGGAAAATAAATCCGGCGCAAACGTCGCGTTGCGCTTCGAGTTGGAAAATGTCAGCTGGGTTACCTGATCGAGCTTGTCGGCGAGGAACATGGAGCGCAGCTCACCGCCCTTGTCGAAGCCGATCCGCACCAACTGGAAATCCGTGTCCGCGTGCTTCGGCACCAGCTGAAACCATTGCAACCCGTCGCTCGGCGGCCGGGTGGTAACGGTGAACTGCGTACTCACCGATGAGCTGCCCGACAACAGGCTCGCCGGAGTGCTGGCGAGACTTAAATCCATGTCGCGCACGTTCGCCTGCGACAGGTCCTTGTCGTAGAACCAGATTTCCTTGCCATCTGCCAATATCAGCTGTTCGGAGGGCAGCGAATAGTCCCAGCGAAATTTCCCCGGGCGCTGCAGGTACAGCCGGCCGGCGGCGCTGCGCAGAACATTGCCATGGCCGTCGTCGATCGTTTGCTGAAAATCCGCGGACCAACTTGCAAGCCCGCTCATGTATTTCTCGACATCGGTGGCGGGCGACGCGTATGCCGCTGTCGTGCTCAGTAGCATCGCCAGGAATGCCAGCGCCGCAGGCGCCGTGCGTTTAATCATGGTCATCGCTCATTCCTCGGGCGGCGCTGCCCCAAAAATTTCACGGGCGCCGTTGGACTGCAATGGGCCGACCAAACCGGCCGCCTCCATGGCCTCCACCAGCCGCGCCGCACGGTTGTAGCCGATCTTCAGGCGCCGCTGCACACCGGAGATGGACGCCTTGCGCGTCTCGGTGACGATGCGTACCGCCTCGTCGTATAAGGGATCCGCTTCGGCATCGCCGGCACCACCCTCGCCGGCTTCCTCCTCGTCGGAGGGAAATCCGGGAATCGGATTGCGCGGCCCCTCCAGAATTTCATCGATGTAGACCGGCGGCGATGAGGACTTGAGGCCCCCGACCACTCGATGCACCTCTTGGTCGGACACGAAGGCGCCATGCACCCGGGTCGGAATGGAGGTGCCGGGCGGCAGATACAACATGTCTCCGTGGCCGAGCAGCGACTCGGCACCGCTCTGATCGAGGATGGTGCGCGAATCAACTTTGGCGGACACCTGGAACGCTATGCGGGTCGGGATATTGGCCTTGATCAATCCGGTGATCACGTCCACCGACGGTCGTTGCGTCGCCAGGATCAGATGGATGCCGGAGGCACGGGCCTTCTGCGCCAGCCGCGCGATCAGTTCTTCGACTTTCTTGCCGACAATCATCATCAGATCGGCTAATTCATCGATGATGACGACGATGAAGGGCAGCGGCGTCAGATCCTCCACGTCCTCCGCGACCACACCCGGAACCCCTTGCGCAATTTTTTGCATGCGGATGGGGTCTTTGATGGGCTTGCCGGCGTCCGCAGCATCTTTCACCTTGCGGTTGAAGCCGCCGATGTTGCGCACGCCGAGCATGGACATGAGCTGGTAGCGCCGTTCCATCTCGGCCACGCACCAGCGCAGCGCATTCGCAGCCTGCTTCATGTCCGTCACCACCGGCGACAGCAAGTGTGGAATGCCCTCGTACACCGAGAGCTCCAGCATTTTCGGATCGATCATGATCATGCGCACATGATCCGGGGTCGCCTTGTACAACAAGCTCAGGACCATGGCGTTGATGCCCACCGATTTTCCCGATCCGGTGGTGCCGGCGATCAGCAAGTGCGGCATGCGCGCGAGATCGGCGACGATGGGCACCCCTCCGATATCCTTGCCCAGCGCCAGCGCCAGCGGCGAGGTCACATCGTCATAGGGCTTGGATTTGATGATCTCGCCCAGGGTCACGATCTCGCGCTTCTCATTGGGGATTTCCAGGCCGACCACCGACTTGCCGGGAATAATCTCCACCACACGCACGCTGATCGCGGAAAGCGCGCGGGCGAGATCCTTCGATAGATTGCTGATCTGACTGACCTTGACCCCCGGAGCCGGCCGTAATTCGAAGCGCGTGATCACCGGACCCGGGAACACCGCGACGACCTCGGCTTCCACCCCGAAATCGCGCAGCTTAAGTTCGACCAGGCGCGACATGGCTTCCAGGGCTTCGTCGGAATACGACTGCTCGCGCGGGCCCGGCTCGTCGAGCAGGGAGAGTGCCGGCAGTTCGCTGGACTTGGGCGCATCGAACAGCGGCACCTGCCGCTCGCGTTCGACTCGATCGCTTTTCTGCGGGACCGGAGCGGCCGCTTCGATTCGCGGCGGCGGCCGGCTGGCGACTTTTTTCTGTTCCTCGCGCACCACTTCTTGACGCGCCTGCTTGCGCAGTTGTCCCGAGGCCAGCTCGCGTCGCTGTTCCATGCGTGTGCGAGTCCATTCGATCGCCTTCAACACCCAGCCACCGAGCTTGTCCATGATCTCGAACCAGGACACACCGAGGAATAGCGCCACTCCGGCAAGCCATAGTCCCAGCAGCAGCAGAGTGGCGCCGAGAAAGCTCAGGCCCTGTGCGGTGCCCTGCCCCGTCATTTCGCCGAGAACGCCGCCGGCGGTGTTCGGCAATGCCGAGCCATCCCAGTGCAGCGTCGCAAGGCCGCAGCTTGTCGCCAGAGTCAAGACGAAGCCTGCGGCTCGCAACAGTGTGTTGACGCGCGAACGGGCATCGGCAAGCGCCTGCTCTTTGTGCACCAGCCAGCCCGCGTACACCAGCATCAATGGAAATAAATACGCCGGCCGGCCGAACAGGAACAAGAAGAAACCGCCAAGCCAAGCACCCACCGGACCGATCCAATTCCGCACCGCCTGCCCCGGTTCGCCGGTATCCGAGAATCCCGGGTCTTGTGCGTGATAGGACAAGAGCGCCAGCAGCAGAATCAGCGCCAGCGCCGCCAACACCCACAGCGTGCCCTCGCGCAAGCTACGCGCCACGGCCGCGGAGAGCGCGCTCTTCTGCTTGCCTTTCCTCGGCTGAGCCTCGTCAGTCAACTCTAGACCTTTAATGATATTTACTTCTTAACTGTTTGAATAATATGCGATAGTAACTCAGTCCAATGCGAGTCACCAACATCGCACCGAAGCTTCTGCCTCGGGCGACGAATGGCCTTGATTGAACTGGCTGGCGCCCACAGATTTACTTACCATGAGCCGACAAAACGATTCGAGAAGAGAGGCAAATTATACATGAGCGTCCACAGGCACAGTCCACTCCTCATCCTGGGGTCGGGTCCTGCAGGTTATTCCGCTGCCGTGTATGCGGCGCGCGCTAACCGTCATCCCCTGCTCATCACCGGCCTGGAACAAGGCGGACAGCTCATGACCACCACCGATGTGGATAATTGGCCGGGCGACGTCGAGCATCTCCAAGGCCCCGCCCTCATGGACCGCATGCGCCGGCACGCCGAGCGCTTCAACACCGAGATCGTGTTCGACCACATCAATCGGATTGAACTGCGTCAACGCCCGTTTCGACTGTTTGGCGACAACGGCGAATACACCTGCGAAACGCTCATTATCGCCACCGGCGCTTCGGCCAAGTATTTAGGATTGCCTTCCGAGGAAACGTATCGCGGCAAGGGCGTATCGGCGTGCGCCACCTGCGATGGCTTTTTTTATCGCGGCAAAGCGGTGGCGGTGGTCGGCGGAGGCAACACCGCCGTGGAGGAAGCCCTGTACCTCACCAACATTGCCTCTCATGTGACCCTGGTGCATCGCCGCGACAAGCTGCGGGCGGAAAAGATTTTGCAGGATCGCCTGTTCGCACTCGAAACGGCGGGGAAGGCCTCTGTCGTCTGGAATCACGCCATTGACGAGATTCTCGGCGACGAATCCGGCGTCACCGGCGTTCGGATACGCGGCTCCGCGCCGGCGGCGGCGGCGGCCACGCGAACCATCCAGGTTGACGGCGTTTTCATCGCGGTGGGCCATCAACCGAACACTCAGCTGTTCGACGGTCAATTGGACATGCGCGGCGGCTACATCGTGGTCAAGGGCGGCAGCGACGGCGAGGCGACCGCCACCAGCATCCCGGGCGTGTTTGCGGCCGGCGACGTGGCCGATCACGTCTATAGGCAAGCCGTGACCTCGGCGGGCACCGGCTGCATGGCCGCGCTCGACGCCGACAAGTATTTGGAACGATTAGAAGCGGAGCACCACGTCAAACCACGCGCCGCACACGCGTGACCCACACCAAGGCGCGTTTCCTCGACAGTATTACGCAGATAGACGCGGCGAGTTGGAATGCGCTGGTAACGGAAGAGCAACCCTTTCTACGACACGAGTTTCTCCTCGCCATGGAAGAATCCGGGTGCGCAGTGCCCGGCACCGGCTGGGCCGCGCGCCATGTGGTGGTCAATGACGCCGCCGGTAAAACCCTTGCCGCCATGCCGCTGTATCGCAAGGCACATTCGCGCGGTGAATTCGTCTTCGATTTCTCCTGGGCCAATGCCTATGCGGAACACGGCCTGAGGTATTATCCGAAACTGCTTTCCGCCGTGCCGTTCACGCCCGTGCGCGGCCCGCGCCTTCTGGTCGGCGCCATTGGCGACCCGGAAAATTTGTCC
>JBDUEQ010000105.1:0-8120 GCA_040002315.1 Gammaproteobacteria bacterium | reverse complement strand
ACCGCCGCCGCCGTTATGCTGCGCCATAGCAGGCGCCGCGCCCAGCAGCATCGACCCCAACACACTGGCCGCCAGAAGAAGGCCACTGCCCTTGGTACTCATGAATGTCACCTTTCGTTAACGGTCTTATACATCAGACCTATGCAGTACAACGCGGTTCAAGCTGTTTGGTGTACATAAATCCAGGTTAATTCCTCAAAGCCGCATTGAACATAATGAAGGCCGTCCGGCCAGGGGCCGCCTCGAAGAACCGCGAGTTCGTCTCGTTCACAATCACAGAACCTACATAGGACCGATTGGCGAGGTTATCAACACGCAGGAATTCGCTAAAGCGCCAATGTCCCGTTTCCTGCACGAAGCCGGCGCGGGCATTCGCCACCCAATAGCTGGGGGCGGCATCGGAATTGCGGTCATCCACGTAAATACGCGCGCGGCCCAAGGTCTCGATCGTGGCGGAGAATCCCCGCGGCGTATAGCTCCAGGTCAGGCCGGCATACAGAGTGTTCATCGGCACCGCCGGCAAGAAGCTACCCGCGTTGACGGTTTTGTAGTTCGCGGGCAGTGGCCCTGCGGGATTGGCGAGCGGGTTGCAGGGGGCAGCGATACAGGTCGCATACGCCTGGCCCACCACAGCGCGGACATAGGTGTACGCCAGCCGGCCGGTGAATCCGCCCCAGTCCGCGTCCATCCCCAGCTCGAGACCGCGGCGGTTGGTCTCGCCGACGTTCTGGGATACCGTCCTGCCGCCGGAATTCTGCAGCACCGACAATTCGTCCTCGGTTTGGATGTAAAAGGCGGCAAGGTTGGCGCGCACATGATCGCCGGCAGCCTTGATCCCGGCTTCGTAGTTGTTGCTGTGAGACGGTTTCAACCCCAAGTTTAGCCCCGGCAGGCTGCCATCGACGGATCGGTAGGCCACATCGTTCAAGGTCGGCGTTTCGAATCCCCTGCCGTACGAGCCGTAAATATTGACCGCCGAGCTGGCACGGAAAGTGATGCCGCCGACGGGATTGACCGCCGAGTAGCGCACGCTGCTGTCTGCGCCGTCGAGTATCGGTATGTGGCCGTGAGAGCTGATCTGCACCACATTGTTGCGCACGCCCGCAATCAAGCGCCAACGCGCGGCGGGATCCCACTGCGCCTGAAAGTACTGATCGAAGTCGTAGACATGATTCGCTTCGTCGCGGCGCAAATCGCCTGCCACGCCCAATTGCGTGCCCACAAAGTTCAAGTATCCCTTGCGCGCCTCCGCCAGATCGTCGTAGTTGATGCCTGCAACCAATTGCAGAGGGCCGCCCAAGAGGTCGCGCGAATCGGTCACATGCGCATCGATGCCCCAGTAAGCACGGTCCAGGTCGATGACGCCGCCCGGATACAGCGGCGCATTCTGTTGCGTCGCCACCGGGATGGCTTGAAACTGCGTGGTGGCGCGATGCCCCGTGTACAGCATCGCCGACAGCTCGTCGTGGTCGCTGAATTTATCCTCGAATTTAAGGCCTATTTGCTGCTGCTCGAGCGCCTTGCGCGTATTGAATAACAGTGCGCCGGCTCCGGCCTGGCGCCGATCCGCCGCGAGTTGAGTGCGCGTCAGTCCGAGAGGATCCTGCACTTCCGGAGTGGTGACGACATTGGCGATGAAAGTCAATTTCGCCGACTCGCTCAACGCCAGGCGCAGCTTGGAATTGAAATTGTTGCGTTCCGCATTGCTGTGGAATCGATAGCCGTCGGTCTGAAAGTGAGCGCCGTTCACCACATAGTTGAAGGCCCCGTCATCGCCTCCGGTCTTCACGGCGTAGCGCTGGGTGTTGAATGTGCCGTACTCGGCCGTGCCGTCGACCTGGCGGCCCGGCTTGCCGTCTTGCGTGAATATCGCGATCACTCCGCCCGATGAATTGCCGTACAGCGCCGAAAAGGGGCCGCGCAGCACCTCGATGTGTTCCGCCGAGCCTAAATCGAATTGCGAGAATTGGCCCTGGCCGTCGGGCATGGTTCCCGGAATCCCGTCGGAATAAAGCCGCAGGCCGCGCACGCCGAAACTCGAGCGCGCGCCGAATCCGCGGATGGACAATTGTAGATCCTGAGCATAATTCTGCCTGCTTTGCACCGACACTCCCGGCACCGTGATCAGCGACTCCGACAGATTCACTTGCAGCTGGCCATTGTGTATCGCCGCTGCCTCGACTCGGTCGATCGACACCGGCAAATCGAGACTGGATTCTGCGATGCGGGTGGCGGTCACCACGATGGTGGAGAGGTCCGGGATGGCTTCGCCCCACGCGCTAGTGCCGAAGGCGCCTGAACCCAGCAACACGCCCAGTAAAACCGCAATTCGTCCTCGCATCATCATGCATTCCCTCCGCCACGATATGTCAACCAGCGTACCCTCAAGTAATCCCCACAGTCCCAGAGATAATCATTAAAGTACGCATGTCGGTTGTCGATACATTCGATGTGGGCCTAAACAGGAACCCAATCGTGAATTGGACATGCGCTTTCAAGGGATTGATGAGCACCGCCTCATTGTTGCTGCCGCTGACGGCTGTCCCTGAATCGCACGTTCAGACTGCGGCGCCCGGCGTCGTGGTGAGCGCCACTGCCCATGTGAATTTCAAGATCGTCATTCCGACAGTGCTCTCATTGCGGATGGGAGACGGCAACAATCTCGCGCTGCACAGCGACACGGTCGCCATCATGAGCAATGGCCACAATGTCTCGCTGAATACAACCGAGCGCGCCGCCGCTGCCGACACGCGTGCCCACAGCAATCTCATCCTGATCTCCGCCGCCAGAAAGGGCATTGCGCAAGATGCACATTGCAAGCTCGGCATCAGAGCCGCTGTCTGCACCGTGTCGACCCCTTAAATCACGCCCAAGCGCGCGCCAGAACGCGCATCTCATAACCTCCCCGCAAGCGCCGCGCAACAAACTCGCGCCGCTGATCACCATGCGCTGATATGCATTGTCGCCATCGGGCGACGTCAGTACTTGACTATGTTAACCAGCGCACAAATGCCGAGGAATATCGGCAGACGTCGGCGGAACTTGAGCATACGCCGCCCGAAATGCGACCTGGTTCAATGTGTATCTAAGGCTATCCCCTAGTATCCGCATGGAATTAAACCAGCACAGGATGCAGACAATGAAGATCTCGATTGCCTTGAAGAGTCTGCTGGGGGCAGGAGCGTTGACGCTTCCGCTCCTGGCGTTTGCCGAAAGTAATGTTCAGACGGGAGCCGCGACTGCTACACCCGGCGCGACTGCCCACCTGGATTTTTCCATTGTGATTCCGAAGATTCTGTATCTGCGCGTCGGCGCAGGCTCAGGCTACACCACTGGGGCGTTGACCTCGGTGAACACCATTGACTTGATCACCTTCTCCCCGCCTGCGGGCACGGTGGGTAATGGTACGGCGGTTGCCGGTACCGGCGGCGATCTCACCGGCGGCGTCGAGACCGCGGCCATCGTCAGCAACAGCGGCAACGTCACTTTGAATGCCACCGCGACCGGCGCGCTCGGCAACGGCAGTGGCGACAGCATTCCGTTCACGCAGATCAACACCGTCGCCTCGACCTTGACCTCAGGTACTGCACTGACGGCGCCGACGTTGACCAACGGCACCAGCTCCAACGTACTGCTGACCGCGCCGCCGACGAAACTCATCGTCCAAGATGCGAAATGGACCTACAGCTACGCCAACGCTGCCAATGTACCGGGCGGTACGTACGGCGGTGTCAACGTCAACAACAGCCGAGTGACCTACACGGCGACGATGCCGTAGTCGATTTGAGCGCGGCAACCCTATGTACGCCACGCCGCCGTCGCATCCTGTGCGATACAGTCGGGACGGGCTGCGCCGAGAACTCATCGGCGCAGTCCTGTGCGGGG
This sequence comes from Gammaproteobacteria bacterium, assembly GCA_040002315.1. Taxonomy (GTDB): domain Bacteria; phylum Pseudomonadota; class Gammaproteobacteria; order Steroidobacterales; family Steroidobacteraceae; genus Bog-1198. Next base: position 4,235 of record JBDUEQ010000105.1, on the reverse strand, counting down.
CGGTATCGCACGCTGCTTCCGCGTACACCGTCACCCTCACGGCAGCCGCTCCGAAAGCGGTCTACCTTCAGGTAGGTGTCGGCAGCTTCACGAATACTTATTTGAATGGCGGCCAGCCGGGCAACAACACCACGGTCAACAGTGTCTCGGTGACGGTACCGGCCGCGGCCGTGGGCAATGGCACCGCGCAAACCATGACCACCAACAGCACGGCCACCATCAGCTTCTGGGACAACTATACCTTTTGCAGTGTGCCGGGCCAGGTGTTCATCGGCGGCTTTTATCGCACCACAGGCGGCACTACCGCCGCCGCGCAGGTGACGGCCACCGTGCCCACGTCGCTCACCAGCGCGAGCGGGCAGACCATTCCGTTCTCGAAGATACGCTGGGCCACCAGCGGCAACGGCGACAGCGGCGGCCAACCCTTTCCCGCCGGCACCTTCGTGAATGGCGGCGTGCAAAACGTCGGAGCCATGAGCAGCAACACCTGGAACGAAAGCTGCTGGGCATTCTCCTATTTGAACAATAGCGTGCAGGCCGCCGGCACTTTCACCGGCACGGTGCGCTACACCCTGAGCTCACCGTGATGTCCTGCGTCCGCGGCTCATGGCCGGCGACTTTTTTTTTGGCCTGCGCATTGAGCATAATCTGGCCTGCGGCAGCCCGCGCTAAAACCACCACCATCGATGATTCGGGCACCCAGGCAATTGAGCCCGCGGTCAGCCTGCGTTGGAAGAGCGCGACCCCGTCGCGTTCCGGCGCCGACCATCTCATGGTCGGCACCACCACCATTCGGGTGCGGATCAATGTCACGCCCTGGCTGCGCCGCTCGGGCCGGATCTATCTGAATTTGCCGGCGCAACAGCCGGGGCCTCTCAATGTGTCCTGGACTACTCAAGGTCGCCTGCAACCGGGGCAGGTGCACTCCGGCAATCGCATGCTGGTGTATTCCGGCCCGATCACGACGCCTTTCATTGAAGACGTGCTGACTTTTCAGTTCAGCGTGGATGGAACACTGATCCGGCGAACTTTCCCGCTGACCTTCCACTTTGAAATGGACGAAGAATGATCATCCGATCGAGTATATTTTTTCTGATCCTGCTGCTTGGCGCTGTGTTCTCCGGCACCGTGCGCGCCCAAGGATTCGCCGCGTTGGTGTCGCCGCCGCGCTTCGAGTTGGCCACCGCGCCGGGAAAAACCGTGCGCAGCGTGATCGAGGTCAGCAATCGATCGACGACCCCCGCGCGCTACCTGATGCACACCGCGGACTGGAGCTTCGCCGCAGATTTCAGCGTGAATTTCCAGGACGAGCTGCAGCCGGACAGCTGCCGCCCCTGGGTCGCGATCGAGAGAGCGCAGGTCGTGGTACCCGGCGGCGGCACGCTGCGCTACCGCTTCGAAGTGAATGTGCCGGCAGATGCACCGCCGGGCGAGTGCCGCTTCGCGGTAATGATCGAAGGTGCAGAGCCGTCGATCGCCCGCAGTCAGGGACTCGACATGCCCATCACCGGACGCATCGGCGTCATCGTCTACCTCACCGTCGGCGACGGCGCGCCGGTCTTGAAAGTGCTCGCCCCCAAGATCGTGACGCTGAACGGGCAGCAGATACCTTCCTTGAACGTGCACAACTCGGGCACCGCGCATGGCCGCATGACGGGGTTCCTGACCGGCAAGGATGCGAACGGAGTCTCTTACGATTTCACACCCTCGGATTTCCCGATCCTGCCCAACGAACAGCGCGACGTCTTTCTGACTCCCTCCACACCCACGGACGATCACCCGACCATCACCTTTCCGGTGACGGTCAAAGGCACGCTCGAATGGGGCGAGCAGAGGACTGAGCTCAATCAGCGATTCGAATGAAAGGTCGATCCGTTCCAGCTCCCCGGCTCGCGTTCGCCCTGGGCGCGCTGGGAGGACTCGCATGCGGAGGCACGGCGTATGCGCAGGCAACTGCGCAGGCCGCGGCACCCGCCTATCAGGATCGTTACATCGGCGGCGGTTCGCTCACACCGGACATTAGCAGCGGCGACGGCTCCACCAGCGACACTCAAGGCTTGGCGCACTCGCTGCAGCTCGACGGCGTGGTCAGCGTCTTGAAATCGAATGGCTCCGGATCCGACACCAATGTGTCCGAGAACGGAGTCGTCGGCAAAGCGCAATGGGAAACGGCCACTTATGGCGCATGGTCGCTCGATGCCTCCGTGCGCACCGGCGGCTCTGATCAAGACCCTGGCAAGGGTCCCGAGCAGGGCCAGGGTGGAGTCATTACCCTTCGGCAGCGCGGCATGCCGTTCGACGGTAATTGGCTGGCGGATAACGCGCTCGGCGATGTGAATTCTCCGGACATTAACTTGGCGCGCCTGCAAGCTCGGTTCTATTTACCCACCACACCAATACAAGGGCTGAGCACGGAGTGGCGCGGTCCATCCGGTCTGCAGATCGTCGCAGGCGGCGGCGCGCCCGGCTTCTACGACGGGATCATCGTGCCCAATTTCCGCACCTTGGACGGGTCGACCGCCACCGCCGGCGCACAGTGGTCTCCGACATCGCAGTGGACGGTGGGTGGCCAGATTGCCGAGGCACATGATGTAAACCTCGCCATTGGCCCTGTGATCGACGGCCCCGCGCTCATGTCCTCCACCACCGGCCTGCTGAGCGCTGCGTGGGCGGAGGGAGGCCAACGCGTGCAGATGAATCTCATCGATGGCAGCTCCGGCGGCAAGAACTCCGTCGGCACTTGGATTGATGGGTCCGTTGCACAGGGCCGGTTCCTGCAGAATGCCGGCCTGTTTCGTATCGACCCGGGAATGACCTGGGGCAATCAGTTGATCGCGAACGATGCCCAAGGCGGTTACTACCGTCTCAATTACCAGAGCCGGCAGTTGCTGGCGGATGTGGGCATCGACGAGGTGCACTCAGTCTCGGGTCTCGGCAGCAACACCACGTTTCTCACCGGCGACCTGCGCTACCAGCTATCGCGCGATTGGGGCGCCGGCGGTGTTGCCAATGCCAGCCATTCCGATGGCGGCACGAGTTGGTCGCTGGAAGGGTTTGTGGATCACTCGAACGCCGGCGGCACCGGCCGAGCACAAGCCGATTTTGCCCAGACTCCGGTGGGACAGGACACCGCGTTCACGCTGAATCAATCATGGTCCACGCCCATCGGCACGCGCTTGAGCACGTCGGCTTCCGTGGAGCGCATCAGTGGCTCACTGAGCAATGGCCTCGGGCAGGACAGCACGGTTTTAAGCCTCGCCGCCTATGGCGGCGGCCAGTTCACCAACGGCCTGGGGATCGAGGGCAATGTGCGCTGGGCGCGCGCCGTGCAGGGGCAAGCTGCGCCGGGTGTTTCCGCCAATGTCTCGCTGACCTGGCAGTTATCATCGGCTTGGCAACTTCTCGCCACGTACTACGACAGCCGCATCGGATCATGGACGCCGCTCAGCGTGGAGTCGCCGCTGACACCGCCGATCGCAACACTGGTGCCCTCTCTGCAGGAACGCGGCATGTTCCTGACGATTCGCTATCGCAGAGCCGCCGGTTCGCACTTCGCGCCCCTGGGCGGCGCGCCCGGAGCCGGTTCCGGTGAAATTGCCGGCATCGTGTTCCTCGACGCCAACAACAACGGGCGCTCCGATGCGGGCGAGATCGGCGCGCCCAATGTCACCGTAGTGCTCGACGGCCGTTTCTCAGTGCAAACGGACGCGAACGGACGCTTTATTTTCCCGGTAGTGGCCACGGGACGCCACGTGGTCACGGTCGTCACCGACAACCTGCCTCTGCCTTGGTCGCTGCTCAATGGCGGCCGCGCAGAGATCGAGGTTACGACTCGCGATCGCAGCCAGGTCGACATCGCCGCGCAGCGCACCCGCTGATCTACAGCGATTTGGACAACCCTACGAAGAACCCACGGCGCGGCCCAAATTGCGGCGCGCCGACCCCGACTCCGGTACCGTCGCGGATCTGATATTCCCTGTCGAGAAGATTGATCACGTCGAAGCGCGCGGTCAGCGTGCCGGCGCCGGGAATCTCAAACACCTGAGTCAGGCCCGTATTCACCTGCGTGTAGTACGGCAGATGCGCGCCATTCGGGATGCCGGTTTCGCTATCCGCGCGCAAACCCGATCCCACCAGCAAGTCGGCGCTGAAGCGCGTGTCATGCCATAGATAAGACACACCACCTGACGCCGTCTTCTGCTGCTCGTGATCCAAGTGAATGTAATTGTTGGCAA
>JBDUEQ010000104.1:0-8569 GCA_040002315.1 Gammaproteobacteria bacterium | reverse complement strand
TGTGTGCTCGGCACGTTGGGCAGACTCACCACGCTCGGCGGCGTCGGGCTCGGTGCCGGCGTCGGTGACGGCGTCGGTGTTGGAGTCGGTGCAGGCGCCGGTGCAGGTGCAGGTGCCGGTGCCGGCGTGGGCGTGGGGGTCGGTTTTGGTGCCGGCGCCGGCGCGGGCGCGGGCGCGGGCGCTGGTGTCGGCGTCGGCGTTGGCGTGGGTTTTGGTGCCGGCGCCGGTGCCGGCGCGGGAGTCGGCGTCGGCGTTGGAGTCGGAGTGGGTGTTGGTTTCGGCGCCGGAGCCGGTGCGGGCGCCGGAGTGGGCGTCGGGGTCGGCGTTGGCGTGGATGTCGACGCCACTGTCAGATTCTTGCTGTTGCTTGCCTTGCCGCGCGGCCCCACGCAGGTGACGGTATACGTGTACACGCCAATGCCGGCCGGCTTGATGCGTTCTTGACCATTGATGTAAATCGTTCCGGACCACGCACCGCTGGCTTTGCAGGCGTCCGCATTCTGTGCGTTCCAAGTGACGGTCGCTCGAGCGCCCGGCGCGATCTTGGCGGGCCAGATCGAAAGCCCCACATAAACGGGATGAGAATGCGATGTGATGGTTGCGCTCATCGCGAGAGTCAGGGGCGCCAACAGCAGCAGCGGCGTCGCCAACGCGCGGCAGCCGTCGAAAAGAATCGAGTCTTTCGAGGGACGCGAGCGGCGAGTCAGGGCGGACTTCTTCATTTACATTTCCTATCGAGTAACACAGTGATCAATGCGGCGCGCATCGCGGCCTCGCGTGAAGTAAGCGCCTGCATGCAAGGTGTTTCAATTGTCTGCGCGCAGAGACGCGGGCGTCTCCGATCGCAGACGTGTGCAATTGAAGACAGTTCACATATTGGGAAATTATTGATAGCGCATGGTGCGGCGGCATCGCGGCAGCGATGCCGCCGCAAATCCAAGGACTCGCGGATTAGACTATTGGTACACGCCTTGCCGCAGCCAATGCGTAGAAATCCATTTTTCTCCGCGTTGTACCGGAGCGCCGCCATGCAGCGTACGTCGATCCAAATTACCCTGCGCATCGCAGTAGGAAAAATATACGGCGCCGCCTTTGCGCGCAGCGACCGACAATCCGAGGTCTGGGAATATCGTCTCTCCGCCGGCCTCGACGTCGTTCAAATACATGATCAGCGTGCTGACGCGCTGGCCGCCCTTGCGCAAGTGCGCGGCGCTGCCGGCCTCTTCCGGCTCGAAATAATCGAAGTGCGGCTGATATTCCCCGCCGACGCCGTAGTGAAGGATCTGCAATCCTTCGCCGTTCTCCATAGGCATTCCAGTCAATACGGAGAGCCGCTTCTCGATGCTTGCCACGAGTGCGTTCTCGCTGCGCAGGAAAAAGGTCCCCTCGCTGCTGCGCGCATCGATGATCTGATCGGCGCCGGTATCACGATCCACTGTAGTCGAGCGGCTCAGCTTCGGCCGCGACAGGTCAATCAATGCGTCGCATTCCGCGGCGGTCAATACATGCTCGAGCACGATGACCTCCGGTGCACTGACGCGAGTGACCACGCGTACCGTATGGTGATCGATTTCTATTTGATTGCCCCAGGTGTTTCGAGGCGGGTCTTGGTAGACGGCGCCGGTGGTATTTGATGCCTGTACGAGCTTCGCGACCGTCGTCATGGCGAAGGAGAGGTCGAAGTCGTGCTTGACCATTTCCTCGACCAATACGGCTGCCGGCACTGCGCGGCCGATATTGACGATGATCCACTTTTCCCACTCGGCCGACAGATGCGTGATGGTGCCCATAAGTTTTTTGGCTTTACGGTGTCAAGGTTTATTGAAAGCGTTTACCTCGGTGATTTGCCAGCCGTCCGAGAACGACCTGACTGCGCGCGGCCTTAAAGGCCGCGCGCAGTGCTTCGCACGAAATGACGGACGTGCCCGGCGTAGCGCGAATTACTTGTGATTCACCGTCCAAGCCTGGAAAGTCGCGCCTTCGCCGGCCGTGGGGGTGCCGTTGGCGTTGGTGATCAACTGGTTCGATGACTGGCCCCAGGCATTCCAGGTCCAGGCCACCACCGAAACATTGTTCGAATCGGCCCACGGCAGCAGGTTCGGCAGCAGCTTCGCCGTCCCGCTCGGATCTCCGGTTTCGCCAATGATGATGGGATAGCCTGAAGCGAGAATGGCCTCTGCCCAGGTGTAATTATTCTGCCCAAAGCCTGGGAGCGTGGGGTCGCCGTAAGAGTACGCGTGCCAGGAGCAAGCCAATTGCTTGAGCGGATCCACCGGCGCGTACAGCACCCATAGACTCGTATCCTGCGCCCAGGAAACGCCGGCGGTCATCACGACGTTCGTGGCGCCCGTCGCACGCACGGCGTTGAGCATCTCCTGCATGCCGGCTGAGGTCCAATTCTGAGTAAATGTCGTGTTATCGGCATAGAACATCTTATTCGTGCCGCCGTCGAGCAGGATGTGCCAAGCGACCGCAGTGCCGCTCACGCCGGTAGGCGCCACCACATTGTCGAAGTAGGGTTCGTTGAACAGATCGAAGATGACGTTCGGATTGCCCTTGAAAGCAGTGGCGATCGCCGTCCAGAAGGCAACCGAATTGTCGGCGTCCGCCATCTGGTTCTGGGTCGCGGATTGCGGCGCGACCTCGAGCAGATTACCGTTGACCGTTCCCTTGGGCGCATTCTTGTGCAAATCCAGGATCACATACATTCCGCGCGCGGTCGCGTCGGTCACGAGTTGTTGGACGACTTGCTTGTAGTTGCCCATGGGGTCGGGATTGTGCTGGCTGCCGTCGGTGTTGTAGGTCATATATCCCAGATAACTCGCCTCGTTCAGCGGGACGCGCAGCGCATTGACCTTCCACGCCGCGATGGCGGCGAGATTCGGCTTCTGGCCGCCCCAGCCGTCGGGCTGCGCATTGCCGTCAATGGGCGCGAATTCCAACCCGCTGACATCGACGCCTCGCAATTGCAGAGTCTTGCCGCTGGCATCGATCAGATGGTTGCCACTGACGCGCACTGAAAGACCGGCGGGAGTCGGGGCAGGGGCAGGAGCCGGTGCAGGCGTGGGGGTCGGTTTTGGTGCCGGCGCAGGTGCCGGTGCGGGCGTCGGTGTCGGCGTCGGCTTCGGTGCCGGCGCAGGTGCTGGCGCAGGTGCCGGAGTGGGCGCCGGTGTCGGCGTCGGCTTTGGTGCCGGCGCAGGTGCTGGCGCAGGTGCCGGAGTGGGCGTCGGTGTCGGCGTCGGTTTTGGTGCTGGTGCCGGTGCGGGAGTCGGTGTCGGTGTCGGCACGGACGTCGATGCGACCATCAGATTCTTACTTATAGTCGCGGTGCCCGTGCGGCCGCTGCATTTGATCGTGTACGTATGCAAGCCGGTGCCGGCGGGCTTAAGCCGTTCCTGGCCATTAATATATAGCGCGCCCGACCATGCGCCGCTGGCTACACATGTCTTTGCGTTCTGGGCATTCCATGTAACGGTGGCTCCCGCACCAGGTGCAATCTTTGCCGGCCAAATCGAGAGTCCAACATAAACGTGGTGTGAGTGCGAATCGATCGTCGCACCAATGGCGAGTGAGAGTGGTGCCATCAGAAGCAGTGGCGTCGCCAGCGCGCGGCAGCCGTCGACCAGAGCGGATTTCGTCGATCGACGCGAGCGGCGAGACATGGCGGATTGTTTCATTGATTAGTTCCTATCGATTAACAAATGTTAAGAGACGCGCAGCACGCGTTTGAGCTGGGTGAGCAGTAAACGTCGCGGTCAAGTTGAATACAATTGTCTGCACCTGCCGACGTCAGGCGTCTGGGCCCGCAGATGTGCGGAATCGCAGACAGTTGTTTGTCAGTTTCTTTTATTAGGCGTCACGCAGAAACGTTTATCGGCGACGCGGAGCACGCGCTGAGCGGCGAATCTGCGAGGGGAATGGATTTAGCGTGAACGCGAATCGAGAGGCGTCGCTCCACTGCCCGATATTTTTAACACCCACCAGTTGATCAGCAGTCCGCTAGCGGTACCGATTCCCGGTTCATTGATATAGGAGCCGAAGCCCAGCAGATGCCATACAACAGCAGCAGTGATGCCGCCGAGCACCGCGCAGAGTAGAGATGCCGCCGAATGGCGCCATCCCATCACCTTGATCATCACGCCGGCCGCAAGACCGGCGCCCATCAAAGGCATCGCGGAAAATGCCACTTCATAGGCCGACCCATGCATCGCCGCGGATAGCAGAATGCTGACAGCACCCACGAGCAAAATCGTAATCAAAAGACAGCGTTGGATATTTAGATTGCGATAGGCGCGCGGCACAATATTGCGGGTAATCGTCTGGGCCATGGTAACGAGCAGTGCATTCGATGCCGCGGCATTGGTGGCAAATATGTGAACCAAAATAGATCCGGTCAATACGGCGTTGGTCTTCGCTTGAAAGAAGACGCGAAGTCCCATCTGCGGTTCCGCAATATCCGGCATGACGCCGCGCAGAAGCGCCCCGAATATCATCATCGAGACCCACATGAACTGTCCGAACCCAATGTATATCCACCACGCCGAGCGCGTCTCCTCGGGACTGCGGCCGGAGAGATAGCGTGCCAATACATGGGGCTGACCCAGGCCGAAACAAATGGCGGCAAGGGCAAAGCCGAACATGAAACTTGCGGTGCCTGCGATTCCACCGGAGCGCAGGCTCATGAAACCGGCGCCGGCATCGGCGATGTGTTTTGCAAAGTCCGGGCGATCATCCAATGCGAACCAGACGACCGTGGTCAGCGCAATAATGCTTCCCACAAATCGAATGGCCGCCAGCACCACGTCCGTGTAGATGGAGCCGCGGAATCCACCGATGCTCGAATAGCCGATGATGATCAACGCAAATAGGACTAGCGCCGGCAAACGGGGCACGGCATAGGCGCTCGCCAGAAATTGCTGGCCGGCGAGCCACTGCGCAGAAAGAAATCCCATCAGGCCCGCGAGAATGATCACTGCACAAACAAGGCGAAGCAGGCAGGTCAATCTACCGGAGAGTTTGTAAACAAGAATGTCCGGGATAGTCGTCGCCTGAGATTCTCGACCGACACTGTTGATGCGAGCGGGGAAGAAGTACCAAAAGACAAGGTCGCCCAGCAGCCAACCGATGGCGAGGACCAAGGATTTGAGCCCAAAAGCGTAGCCAACGGCGACCGAACCTGTGGCAATGAACCCGCTGTTTGCCGTGGTGCTGGCGCCAAGCCCTATGAGCCAGCGGTTAAATTTCATTTCTGAGAGACCGCCATCTACATCACGTCGTGAACGCCGCTGAGCAAAAATAGCGACGCCGTATATGGCGACGATCGCTACGCCGAGCATTATCTCTGCGGTGGTGATCGGGAATGGCATTGAGAGCCTTTGGTGCATGGAAATGCGGGTATTACACCCTACATTTTCCGCTTCCGCAAAAGAGCTGGGTCGCCAAACGAGCTCGTATTGGAACAACTGGCGCCCCGAGGAGATCGCAGAACAGGTACGATGACGGTTGGAAATCTCAAGGGCAAGATATCTCCAACCATGGCCGCTCGTACGGGAAAGAGACCGGTTTCCTCCGGTAAGCCGGCACACGATCGCGGCGCACTGCGAAAGCCGGACTCTGCTACGAACTTTGGCATCAATTTGGTCGCACTTGCGGTGGGCCTCCTCGTTCTGTACTTATTATTGCAATTGCGCCCCGGCACCCTCGACACATCCATCGTGTTGATCCTCACCTGCGCATCGATCGCCGTAATAGTCATCGGCGGCGAGCGGCTGTGGCGCGGTCCCGCGCTGTTCGTGGCTGCGGGATTGAGCGCACGATTGCTGCGTCCATTCAGCTTGAAGCATGCCGCCACTCGAGTACTTGGCCTTGGCGTGACGCTTGGCCTCATTGCGCTGACCTATTGGTTGTTTCCTGAATACCATGGCGATTTCTACGAGCCTTTTTGGCGATTCCTGCGGCTCTTGGCGCCCGGGGTCGTGCCGGCGGCGCTTGTCTATTTCCTGTGGAGCGATGCGCGGTTGAATGAGCCGGATGATGTCTACTGGCACCTTGGCCGCATCGCCCTCGGCCGCGGGGTCGCATCGGGCGCGCCTGCCTTATTGCGCGAACATTTTCTGGGCTGGACAGTCAAGGCATTCTTCCTGCCGCTGATGGTCGTATACCTCACGGATCAGATTGCCGGGACACCCGGCCTGCTCGCCGATGTCGCGCACAATGGATTTGGCTCTACGTGGTATCAATTGCTGCTGCGTTCGGCGTATACGGTCGACTTACTTTTTTGCGTAGTCGGTTACACGATGACGCTGCGATTGTTCGATTCGCACATTCGCAGCACCGAGCCGACGATGCTCGGGTGGGTGGTCGCCCTGATTTGCTATCAGCCTTTCTATTCGGTGATCGGCAACTGGTACCTGCGCTACGATGAGAGTGGTGAATGGCTGGAGATATTTTCCGGCTATCCCACGCTCAGCGGATTCTGGGGCGCATTCATCATCGTGCTCGTGATTTTGTACGGGCTCGCCACCGTTGCGTTCGGAATCCGATTTTCCAATCTCACTCATCGAGGCATCGTCACCACCGGACCGTACCGGTTTACGCGGCATCCCGCATATGTGTGCAAGAACTTGAGCTGGTGGCTCATCTCGGTGCCTTTCCTGACAGGCGCTGACTTTGGTACCGGGCTGCGGCATTGTTGTTTGTTGGGCCTGCTGAATACCGTGTATTTCCTGCGCGCCAAAACCGAAGAACGTCATTTGAGCCGGGACCCTGTGTATGTGGCCTATTCGGAATGGATGGACCAGCACGGTATCTTCAGTCGAATGCGGCAGAGCATCGGCGCGATGCGCCGGCCGGCGGGGAAGCGGTCTTGAGGTTGCGCTCGGGAGCATTGAGCGATGTCGAAGTGCTGCACGCGTTGCGCTGGCTGTTCGGAGCCGTGCTGCTTCTGCGGCTGCTGTATCCGTTCTTCAATTCGCCGCTCGATCACCTGTTTTCCGACCCTGCGCGGCATTGGAATAATGGACTCAACTTTCAGCACCCCGACATTCTTGGAAGTGGCGACCCGTACTTGTACCAACCCTGGTTGTTTCTACTGCAACGCGTGACGCAACAATCCGCACCGGGAATCCTGTTGGGTTGCGGACTCCTATGCGCCCTGATGCCGTACGGTTGGTATCGAGCGCTACGCGAAGTCATTCCGAAGCAATGGGCGCTCGCGGGAGCCGCCCTGATGGGTCTGGTGCCGAGCTTTATGGGTATCTACGGCTACTTCATGAACGAGACATTGCTGCTAACGCTCACCGGCTTCGCCTTTTGGCTCACCTTTCGTGCATATCGAAAGGGCACCGTCGGCGCGTTCGCGTGCGCGTGCGTCGTATGGTTTGCCGCCGGCTTCACGAGAATCGTGGTCTGGCCAATCGCGATCCTGTGCTTACTTTGGCTGCTGTCCGTGCCGCCGTCGCGATGGCTCAAGTTGCTGGCGGGCGGCGGATTGCTTGCGCTCATCGCGGTTCCGGCGGGTCTGCACGGACGTGAGAACCTCGGCTACTTCTCGCCCTTCGGAAATTTGTACTTGAACGAGCTCTATCACGACAGCGGCAAGAAGACGATCGAACTCGATTTCGGGCCAAAGGGCCGGTTCTGGTTCGGCAGTCCTAGCTTCTACAATCCAACGTTCTATCCATTCTCTGATTGGATGACCGACCGAGAAGGCGTAGTGAGCGCCACTATCAACACCGGCAAGGGACGGGCGGATTGGGAAAGCGAGATTGGGCACGTTCGCCTGCAGCGCACTTTGCCGCGTTGGCTGGATTTTCGCGAGAATCTAGTTTTCTTGAGCTTCGGCCAGGCCTGGCCGGACAACGACCGCAACACATTGGTCGGCTGGCTGACCGTCTGGACACGATGGCTGTGGCCTTTCATGGCGTTGGTTGTGTTGATCGGAGTCCTGCGTCGGCGCTTCCGTGGGCGCGAGTGGCTGCTGCCGGTCTGCGCATTGACCTTGTGCTTGCTGCTCGCGATCCAGCGGCAAGGCGTCATGGAAGGGAGATTTCGCAAACCACTCGAGCCGATTTTGCTGGCTGCGATGATTGTTCTCGTATACAGGCTGTGGGCCAGCAGAGATAATCAAGTCGACGCGACGCGCTTGTAATTCCGCGTTATGTCGCATGGCAACTCTCACCGGTCGCTCAATCGAATTTTTCTAGCTGCGCTGTAAGTAAATAGCGACATGTGGCGTTGCAATAGAGCGCATGTTAGTACGTCAGCCTAACGGACCTGGGATCAGCATGATTAACGCTCGCTGCCGCTTTCTTATTTTGGGATTTTTCGTCTCGTTCTTGGTTGCCTGCGGAGGCGGATCGAACGTCACCGACAATGCCAGCAGCAGCTCGGGGTCTAGTTCCAGCTCTAGTTCAAGCTCCAGCTCCAGCTCCAGCTCCAGCTCCAGCTCTAGCTCTAGCTCTAGCTCTAGCTCTAGTTCGAGCTCCAGTTCGAGCTCCAGTTCGAGCTCCAGTTCGAGCTCTTCAAGTTCTTCGAGTTCCAGCAGTAGCTCGGGCGCCGGTGGCAGCAC
>JBDUEQ010000103.1:0-25463 GCA_040002315.1 Gammaproteobacteria bacterium | reverse complement strand
TGGAGCCACGCGGATGACGATGCGTCGAGGGCCTTCGCGCCGCAGCTGACGCGCGCTGTCGAGCGCGTCCGTAATTCGCCAGTAGGGTCGTTTCGCACTGCCGTTGCCTCGAGAAGTAGCAGCGCAGTCGACGTGGATCATGGCGGGCGACGACGCCTCGTATTCAGGCGACTGTGCATGAGCTGGGTGCACGGCAATGGCAGACATGGCGATGCCGCCGAAAACCAACGTTTGGGCCCACAGAACTTTGTTCCGGCAATGCATAGGAGATCTCCTCGAGATGGCTGCAACAGGGAATTGTTGTCGCCGAGGCTCGGGGCGCTTACATGAACGTGGCCGGAAGGTGGATTCCTATTTGCCGGAAGCATGCTGGAAAGCAGCGGCAAACGCCGGCCTGAGCGCCTTAAGTGAGGGGGGACGCCCAGTCATCGCCCCCATCGCTTCACCATCTGCAGGCTGACCTGTCGCCCAATCAGCGAGGCATTGCCAACGTCGTAGCCCAAATTGCCACCCTGCAGGTCGAATTGGTTGACAAAGGGAGGGGATTGGTTAAAGAGATTGTTCACGCCCAGATTACATTGGGTATCGGCCATCCAGCCCCGCCCCACGTCGACGCGGTAGCTGAGGTTCAGATCGACCGTCGTCCACGAATCGACACTCCGCGCAGGCATGGAGCCTGGATCCTGGTAAGCGCCGGTATGGTTGACGGTCGTCAGGACCGTCCAACCCTTAAACGACCATGACAGATGCATCGCCAAACGCAGCTTCAACGGGTTGCCGACCGTGTCGACGAAGTCAAAGACCGGTGCCGTGGGTGTGATCTGTTGTTCCTGATCAAACGTATAGGTGCCGTTCACACCGAAAGTCCACTTACCTCGCGCGGTGTCTATGGCATAGCCCACGGCGAGATCCACGCCGCGGGTCTTGACGCTGGCCAGATTTCGCGCCCGGTTATCGAGGATCGCAGCGATCGGTTGGTTGCAATTGCCCAGGTTGCCGTAGAACCTCTTGATGTCTTTGCAGGCGGCGTCGAGCTGCGCCGGAGTCGGATTGCGCGTGATCAGCGAGGCGAATTCCGTCTCCTGGGTTAGAAAGAGCGCTGCAAAAGCACCGGGGCTGCGGATTTTCCCCTTGTAGTCGATGTCGAAGTAGGTCACTGAGAGGGCGACCTTCGGTACAGCCGGCGGCGCTACATCTGCGCCGACGGACCACGCCGTCGAGGTTTCCGGCTTCAGATCCTCGTGTGGACCAATCAGCAGGAGTGCACGTGATTTCCTGGTGAGAGATTTCGGATCGATGACATCGGCCACTTCCGCATCACCGGTCTGGTCGGGGTTGGAGAACAAGAACGGGGGAGCTCGGAAGGATGTGCCCCAGTTGCCGCGCAGTCCGACGGCGCGCAATGGACGCCAGCTCAAGCCCACTTTCGGATTGAAGGTGGTGCCGGCATCGCTGTAGTGGTCGTAGCGACCGGCGAGCGATAGTCCTAAGCGATCCAACGTCGAGCCCGCCTGCGCCGTCACGAGCGGCACCGCGAGCTCGGCAAATCCGGCTGCAACGTCCCTGCCACGGTTCTCGGGGCCGTCCGCAATGTTGAGACCCGTGGAATGCTCCCGACGGAAGTCCCCGCCCAACGCAAGACGAATGGGGCCCGCGGGCCCTGTGAACAGCGAACCATCCGCGATGACGTTCGCCATAGTAGTGGTAAACACGTTCGACGCCTGATAGGGGACGCTTTGACCGCGCAATGCCGCGAGCGTCGCGGAATTGGTGTATGAACCGTCGCCAAAGATGTTGAGTGCGGTGGCGGGGTCGGCATTGCTGAGCGCAGCGTTAATGGCGTCGATGTTGAGGGTGTTGTACTCGAAGAAGCTGGTGCTCGATTTTGAATAGGCAGTGGATAGGCGAAGCTGCCACCCTCGCGACAGCACACCCTTGATGCCCGTCGATAGGAACGATGTCTCGCTGCGTCCGCTATCGACGACCGGTCCGACATCTGACGTGAAGTCGTAGGCAACCAGCACCGGTCCTCCGAGATGGTTGAACGCATTCCCGGCTGGCACCGAATAATCGCCCGCAGGCTGTGGAAACGTGGATTCGAAGTCGCGCGATGAGTAGCGGCCGTCGACGATGAGTTCCCAGTGGCTCGACAAGTTGTAGGCGGCACTCAAAAACGCACTGCGCATGATCTGCTTGGGCAGGATGTCGTTGTCGATGACCGAATCGGTGTAGTTGGCCGCGCCCGGAATGAGCTGCGACGCGGTTAGCTGCGTACCATCCTGGCCGGGTGGGATGGCTGCTATCGGCGCCCCTGTGACGGGATCAAGGAGGGTACCGGGGTTGCCGCCGACACCGCGCAAGTCACTGCCGCCAAAACGCCGAAAGTCACCATTGGCGGCACAATAGGCTCTCGCGCTGCAAGCCAGGGCACGGCTGTCGTCGTATTGAAGGCCGAGCAGCACGTGCCCGTCCGACTCCGCGTGGCCCCACAGACCGGCAATGCTGCGCTCGGTGGCATCGCCGCCTGCGGTCGACGCACGTGCGCGCGCTTCGAAGCCTTCGAAGTCTTTGCGTAAAATGATATTCACGACGCCGCCGATGGCATCTGAGCCATAGAGCGCGGAGGAACCCTCCGGCAGAATCTCGATGCGTTCGACGGCCGAGCCCGGAATGCTCGAGACATCGGTGAATGATCCCTGATAGCCGCTCGCTCCTTGGCGCTGGCCGTTCACCAGCGTCAGCGTGGTACCGACCCCCAGACCGCGTAATTGCACTTCGGCTCCGCGGTTAAAGTAGTTGTCGGCCTCGTGTCCATCGCCAACCGCCGCATTGGCCCGATTGGAATTCTGTGTCACGGTCGCCAGCACGTCCTCGATCCGTTCGTAGCCACTGGCGTCGATCTGCTCGCGACTGATGACGAGCAGCTTGGAACCTGCGGCCTCGGCGCCGTGGATGTGACTTCCGGTCACGACGATCTCTTCGAGACCGGTCGCCTCTTGAATGATCGTAGGCGACTGCGCCGACGCGATGCGCGCCAGAGCCGCACCGCAGAGGCTCAGGAATAGTGCAATTCCAGCGGTTCGCCCGCTGATTGCAACTTCACTCATTTGATCTCTAGTTTCCGTGCGGAATCGTCGCGGCTGCGCGCGTCGGGTATATTCCCTTGACGCCGTAGTTCCTCGAGCGCTCTGCGCTGGGCGTCGACATAACGCTGCACGTTGATCGCGATGGCTTGGAAACGCGGGTCGTTGTGCAAGGGCAACCACACGGGATCGTATTTGAAGGTATACCACCAGAAGCGGTAATCCCCGGAGCGAAAATCCTCCGCCAGTTTGTCGAGAGCCGCATCCCGGCGCCCGTCCAATAACAGGGACCCAGCGGCTATCCGCGGCAGGCCGCCCGCGTATTTCACGGCGTTGGCAACGTTCCATGACATGGCCGAATGCCGCAGTGCCTGCGCCTCCGCTGCATGGCCTTGTGCCGCCATCAGCTGTGACAGCACGATGGCCGCTCCGTTGTTGCACACATCCAGGTTCGACACCGGATCGATTGTCAAATAGTATTTCGCCTTGATGAACTCGATCGCCCGGCTCAACTCACCAGTTTTCAGCGCGCTGTCGCGCAGCGCTTCGGGTTCCAGCCAGTTTTGGCAATCGTCACCCCAGCGCACGTCATCGTATGCGGCACGCCCGGCTTCGCGCCAGTTCCCCGCATACAGGGACAGCAAAGTCACGGCGCGCGCACTTTGCGGCGTTCCAGCGGCCACCGCGCGCGCCGCCCGCTCGTCTCCGAGGTCCAGATACACGGCCATCGCTGTGTGACGCAGCCCAGGATTGCCCGGGTCGAGGGCAATGGCGTGCTCGAGAATCTGGGCGGCTTCGGCCAACTTGTCGTGGAACAACCAACGGTACAAACCAATCTGGTGTAGCGCCGGAACGAACGCCGGATCGAGTTCCAGCACGGAGAGCATGTTTTGCTCGACCATCGCTGCGCCGTCTTCGCCGGTCATGGCGGCGTCGAAGTGGGCGCGCGGCGACATCGGATCGATCTTTAGGGCGCGCTGTAAGATACGCGCGCCTTCTTCGGGACGCAGCTGGATACGCGCCGCATCTTCAGGCCGCAGCCCGTCCGCCCAGATCAAGAACGTGGCGTAGGCGGTGAGGCCGCGGCCGTTGCTTGGATCGAGCGCGGCACCGCGGGCAAAGTCGGCGATGCGCGCCTCGTAGGGCGCATCTCCCCACATTGCCCGAGCAAAATAGGCGGAGCCCGAATTTGGATCAAGCGCCAGCGCCCGATCGATCAATGGACGGAAGCGTTGCCGGAACGGCGCCAGATCCTCGTGGCGCAAATCAGCGGCCTGCAGGCGCGCATCGTAGAGCGACGCGTAGGCCGCTGCGAAATTCGGATCCAGGGCGATGGCCTTCTCAAAGTACGGCACCGCCGAATCCGATTCGGCCACCGTGAACCGACCCAGCAGCGTGCGGCCCCGCAGGTACGCGAGGTAGGCCTCGATATTGCTGCTGCGCTGGTGGACGACCGGCCTGGGTTCCAGGGCGCCGAGCCGCGCCGAGAGCGCGCCGGTCACCTGATCGGCGATCTCGTCCTCGACAGTGAAGATGTCCCTTAAGGCGCGATCGAAGTTGGCCGACCAGATCAGCGTGCCCGCGGCGGTATCGACGAGTTGTACTGATACACGCAACCGATCAGCCTTGCGTTGCACGCTGCCGTTGACCAGATAGCCGGAATTGAGCCGCCGGCCGATCTCCTGGGAATCGATGTTTGCGGTGTTCAGCGCGAACGAGGAATTGCGCGCGATGACCGCAAGTCCGGTGACGCGAGACAGGCGGTTGAGGACCATCTCCGGCAGACCGCGAGCCAGGTAGGCATCGGCTGCATCCGCACTGATGTTTTCGAATGGCAATACGGCGACGGTGCGGGCGCGCGAGCCAATGGGCGTGTTTGCACCTCGCGGCATTTCCGTCGGGATGGGGGTGCTCGAGCGGTGATCTTTGATGATCGTGCGCGCAACGATGCCGACCGCGAGCACGAGCACCAAGAAGGCCGATAGCCCGAGCCACCGAATTGAGCTCAGCTTCGTGGGGAGGTTTCTAGTGTCACTCGTCGTCGTACCTGGCACAGATGACTCGATGCGTGGCGTGGCGGCTACCGCGTTGGGTGCCGGCGCCTCGAGCGGCACTGCCAGACGTTTGGCGCGAGTGACGTCGGCAACCAGCCGGTAGCCGCGACGGCGCACTAGCGAGATATAGCGGGGCTCTTTTGCGTCATCCCCGAGCGCCTCGCGCAGCAGGTTGGCCCGCTTGCTCAAGGTCTCCGGGCTCACGACCAGTCCGGGCCAGACGCGCTCCATGAGCACATCCTGACTCAGCACGTTCGGTGCGCCGCGAATGAGTGTTGCGAGCAACTGAAACGATAGATTGGGTAGGATAATTTCGGTGTCCGAGCGCAGGACGCGTTGCTGTCCTATGTCAACGCGCAAGTCGCCGACGACGTAGATCTCGCTGTCGACATCGAGTGCGTCGTCCGGAAACTGGTTCATAAGTCCGCATCTACTCTCAAGTGCGGTCATCCCTGCGCTGGCGTTCCGACATCCCCCTCCCACCTTTACCTTCCCCAGCAAATTCGGGATCCACGGTGCTGAGGTCAAGTGCGCGGGCGGCAGCGCGTGAAGCAGTCGGGCGAATGAAGACAGGATCGTCGTCATCGAATGTGTTGGCAGTCATGGGAGCTTGTGCCCTCTAGTCTCTACGCAGTGTATCCAGATTTGCGGAGAAATGGTCTGGGACGACAGGTCGAGCGGTAGTAGATTGCGCCGGGGTAGAATCCAGCCTCGCACGCACCCAGCAATGCTCGAAGACATATAGAAGCTCACCGGCCCTGTCATGAAAGCAGTCCCGGCGGCAGCAAGACCCCACGTGATCATTATTCGCGCCAGCCAACGCAGAACATGCCGCCGACAAAGCCAAATATACTTCGTTCCAGGGCTTCGAATGGGTGGTCTGCGATAGCCTGAGTGTACCTGGGGGATATTTTCAATGACAACACCGCCAACGAATATTGGCTACGACCAGCCGTATGCCGACTTTGACTCTCCCCTCATGCGCAAGCTGCGCCAGGAAGCCTATGGCGAGGATATCGGTCAGCATTCGTGATTGACGGTCGCAGAACTTCGTAGTGACATTGAACGCCTCGGTTTGTTGCCTTCCAGCATCGTGCTGGATCTTGGCTGTGGCCCCGGCGGCCCGCTGGCATTCGTGCTAAAGGCGATCGGCTGCAGTGGGACCGGGCTGGACGTGAGTGGTGCCGCGATCGACGCGGCGCGTCGACGAGCGAAGTCCCTCGGAGTGGAGAAACAGCTGACCGTCGGTCAAGCCGACATAAACGCACCCCTGCCGCTCCCCGATAAATCCTTCAGTGCTGTTGTGTCCATGGACGTAATCCTGCACGTCCGTGATCGCCTTCAAGTCTTCCGCGAGGTTGCCCGAGTGCTTACGCCAGGCGGCAAATTTCTCTTCACGGACGCCGGAGTGCTCACGGGCTCGATCTCCAACGACGAGGCCGCCGCCCGCAGCGGCCACGGGTTCACACAGTTCTGCCCACCTGGCTTCAACGAGCAAATGCTTGCTGCGGCAGGATTTTCGTTGATTTATACCGAGGACCGAACGGAGAACTTACTCGGCAATGCGACCGGTCGGATTGCCGCAAGGGACGCTCATCGCGGTGAACTGGAACAACTCGAAGGTATTTCGGCGAGGTCGCTGCGTGACGGTCGCGCTTCTTGTCTCAGAGGGGTCCGAAGAGGGCCCACAACCATACCCCGACGTTGGTATACAACCGGTGCCTGAATCTGTTGTTCGGACTCGCCTACACTGCGGTCGACCTGTTGAGTTTTAGAGGTGCTCATTTGTTTTTTTACGATTGTTGTCGGGCTGGCAATTGACCTCACGTTGCTCATCGCGTGGCAGGCAATGCGGTGGCCAAAGCACAACGAATGAGCGATCCCGCTAGGCGGATTCCTCAGCTTTGCGATCGCCATTCAACTTCGGCTCACGGGTTCCTACGATTAGGAGCCAGAGGCAGATGCCTATTTCACCGATAGAGGCCGGCAGCGTGGCGAAATCTGCGATGAGAGTTTTGTCGTACCCATATAACAAGACGCTTCCAATCACGTCGGTTAGGTAGCCAAAGCATCCGATCATCAACAGTACGCCGAGTATTTTCGGAAGAAAGTTGGATTTGAATACCAGGTATCCGAATGGGAGCAGCCAAAGGCCCCAAAAGATACTCGCTGTCAGCAATCCACTGCGGTATTGGGTCAGTAAAAGCATGACGTGGTGCAAGAGCGGTGCGTCACGTGTCCGCAATTGATCCGGACCGCTTAGGAGCGATACGATTTCGAGCTTGTGGCTCATGCTCAGGAGCGAGATCGGCACACTAACTAACGCGAACGCCACCATGAGCGCTGCGGCCTGCTTGTTGACACGAGCTAGCAAGCGGTACAAGACGAGGGGTAGCACTAGAAAGAATACGTAGCAAATCAAGCCCGCCAGATGCCGATCCGAAACAACAATTCATGCGCTGACTATATTGGCCACGGCCATTGCCGCATCCCCATTTGTGCTGATCTGGGATGGAACGTAGGCAAGACTCACGATACCCGATAGCACGACGATCAAATACAGCGCGCCGGCGACCCTGGCTGCTTTTTGCCTGTCACGCGTAAGGCCTTGCTGACTGTCGATCGGGTTGGCGGACATCCCTTTTCTCCACTCAAGCAGCAATGACTTAAGTTCTTCCACATGCCCAGGATGACTGCAACTACCCGGCAAGAGCGTGCCTTCGCCATTGAAGTATGGATGATCGTGACCAGCCCTGCCACTCGTCTCGTTCCGAAGCAGCCGTTCTATTTCAAGTAAGCTGTCGGTCACACGATGGTGGGTTTGCCCCGGTCATGTCGTTGAGGGAGACATCATGAGTAATTTCAAAAGCGCCGTTCTCGCAGTTGTCGGCGCGCTCTCCAGCGCGGCCGGGTACGCGGATAGCCCCAGTGCCACCCAGCGGTTCTACGAAGTACGGGGCGCCAAGTTGTACACGCAAACGTACGGGCACGGCGCACCGATTGTTTTTCTGCATGGCGGGATGGCTTTTTTTGACAACAGTTTTGCAAAGCAGCGTGATTATTTCGCGGCCTATCGCACGGTCATCGGCATCGATCAACGAGGGCACGGTCATAGCCCCGACGGCCCCTGGTCTCTTTCCTACAAAATGATGGCGGATGATACGGCAGCAATAATCGAGCAGCTCGGACTGGGACCTGTTGATGTCGTCGGACACAGTGATGGTGCCGATCTCGCGCTGATCCTCGCACGGGATTACCCACAACTGGTGCGCAGATTAGTCATTTCAGGCGCAAATCTTCGATCGGGATTGTCGGCGGAGGAAGCGCAGCGGCGCAGCCATTGGACGCCAGGGCAAGTGGCCGAAAAGGTCCGGGCGCTTGCCGACTCGCTGCCGCCATGGTTCCGAACTGACTACGAGAAGGTCAGTCCCGATGGGCCAGATCACTGGATGAAGTTAATGGCGAAGTGCTACCAGATGTGGATTCAGCCCATTGTGATCGAGCCCGCCGATCTCAAGAAGATCTCGATTCCAGTGCTAGTCATGGCTGGTGACCACGACTTCACTTCGATTGAAGAAAATGCCGAGATATACCGGGGCTTGCCGAACGGGCAACTCATTGTGGTGCCCGCGAGCGACCACGGAACGTTTAAGAGGCGACCCAACTTGGTCAATCTGGCAATACGCGAGTTTCTGGACCAGCCGGATAGCCTGTCGGCAACTCATGACATTTTCCTGACTCCACTGCTCGCTAATTTACCATCGGGTGCGAGCCATTGTGAAAAAAAACTGCGAAAATATTGGAGATCTGCCAGCGTCAATGATCTTCTTTCCGTGCTCCTTCCGGCGATCTGGAGCCGGTGGCTTTCCTACTGGAGCCAACCTGCGATCGCCGTCGCGTCCCATTCCTGAACGATGGGCGGGTTGACGTTAAAATTGCTATAGCGAATCCACGTCGGCCGTACCCGCCAGTAAACGAGACCCGGCCAGGTCAGACGCGTCGGGCCATCCGGATACCGGGTGAAATAAGTCGCCTGCACCTCGGGCAGTTCGGTTTCCGTGGGAAGCCCGGCCAATCCCTCGTATTGCACGGTGCGATCGTGCTCCCAACCGATGACGAAGGCGACGCGAGGGTTCTTCAGGAGATTCTGGTGCTTGCGCGACTGCACCACCGTGTCGAACAGCAGTTCGTATCGGTCCGTAATTGCAACCGCAATGACGGCTGCTTGGGGCGCGCCGCCGGGCTTCACGCTTGCCTCGATCGCCCAGGGCTGGCCTCGCATATAGGACAGCAACTCGCCCGCAGTGAGGGGATGATGTTTCTCGGTCACGGGAGCATTGTGCCTGAAAGTGTCCGCAGCAACATTTCGGCGCAGGTCAAGTGATATCCACGGATTGAGTGCTCCCTTCAGCGGGCGCTCACGGCAGAATGAGAGTGCCTGTACCCCGGTTTTGCGCTGGGTATCACACCTACTTGAGGAACTGGACGAGTATGACGTGGTAGTCGGTCTTGCCATCGTTCCGCACGCGGTGCGTCATCGTCTTCGCGGCATTGGCCGCGAACGAAACGCCTCGCGGCTCGATCGTTTTAGGCTCTCCCCAATGCTGTCCTTCTGACTGTTCGGACACGAGCCCCCCGGACACGAATACCGCAACCTGATCGTAAGCGTGGCGGTGGAATGTCGTAGTCTCTCCAGGCGGAATGTGCACGTCGTACACCCGCACGTACTGATTCTCCAATACCCACTTGTGCCGCGTATCGCTCAAGTACTGCACAGGCGGAACCGCCGGCGGAACGGCCACCGGCTCGCCAGGTTTGTCCGTCTGCTTCAGCTCGACGACGATGTTTTCGACGGGGCCGCCGAGATTCAACACGCTGCGCATGGCCGGCTCGCTCCAGGCTATCGTTCCGGCCGCGGTGCGCGTAACGCTCATCGTCCCGTTGGTGCGAGTCAGCAGCACGTGGTTCGCCGTGAGAGAAACGACTACACGCCGGGGGCGGTCGTGCGTCGGCAGGGACGCGTGTTCCGGGATGCGCAACCGAACGACCCGCACGCGCGCATCCTCGTATTCGACCTTCGCAAGCTCCGGGGCCACAACCACCAGGTCCTGGCCGACGGCAGAAAGCGGCCCAACCAGCGCGAGTGCGAGCAGGAATTTGCATCGACATTGACTGAATTTGAGCATTGATCTTACTCGTCCCGCAGCGATTGGCGGTCAATCTGGTTTGAACGCCCTCAGTAGCTCCCAGACTCGCCGCGCGCCGCCACTATGCTTCGCAGCCCCGCGTCATCCCCTTCGCGTTGCTCGCGCCGATCCGCGGCATGCTGCTCTTCCCTGCGAAAGCGATCGACGACCCGGCTCAATGATTCGGCTTCGATGCGCTTTTCACTCCACAGGGCCCGCCGCCTTTCGTACTCTGCCCGCGCATTCTCGAGATTCTTCAAATGCTGGCGCAGAGCCTCCCCCAGGCGGCCCATGAACGTGCTGTAATTCTGAAGCTTGAGCGCATCGGTCGCGCCGGTGGCCGGCGCGGTGTTCTTCAGATACTCATCTCTATAGGATTGCAGCTGCTCGAACTGGCGCTCGAGATCGGTCACTTTGATGCCCGCTTCGGCCATCGCCTGGCTCAATTGATCGGCCGAATTTGAGGCGATCTCCTGAATCGGTTCGAATCGTTTCGACTTCCTCATAAGCTACGCACTATCGGCCCGCGGCCGTGGCCGGCGCCGCGAACTGTGTCACGAGTTGCTTAAGGTCCGCATAGCTGTGCTCGATTCCGACGGGTTCGTACATGTCCTGACGCAGGAATTCCATCATTTTTGGCCACTGTTCCACGGCCAGATCCACCCGCGCATCGGCGCCGCGCCGGTAGGCGCCCACCGTGATGAGGTCGCGGTTTTGCTGATAAGTCGAATACACCTGCTTGAAGCGGTTCGCGAGATCGAGCTGCTCGCGTGTCGCGATTTGATGCATTGCGCGGCTGATGGAGGCTTCCACGTCGATGGCAGGATACAGCCCGTTCTCCGCCATCCTGCGCGACAGCACGATGTGACCATCGAGGATGGCGCGCGCGGCGTCTGCGATCGGATCGTTTTGATCGTCCCCTTCCACCAGCACGGTATAGAACGCCGTGATCGAGCCCACGCCGCGATCGCTGTTGCCGGCGCGCTCCACCAGCTGCGGCAGCCGTGCGAATACCGACGGCGGATAGCCTTTGGTTGCCGGCGGCTCGCCGATGGCGAGCGCGATTTCGCGTTGCGCCTGCGCGAAACGGGTCAATGAATCGAGCAGCAGCAGTACTTTGAGGCCTCGATCGCGAAAATATTCCGCGACGGCGGTCGCAAGCCATGCGCCATGCAAGCGCATCAGAGGCGGATTGTCGGCGGGCGTCGCAACCACCACGGCGCGCCGCATTCCATCGGGACCCAAGGTGTTGGTCACGAAATCCTGGACCTCGCGCCCGCGCTCGCCGATCAATCCGACCACGGTGACGTCAGCCTTGGTGTAGCGAGTCATCATGCCGAGCAGCACCGATTTGCCGACCCCGGACCCGGCAAACAAGCCGATACGCTGCCCGCCTCCCACCGCAAGCAGCGCGTTGATCGACCGCACCCCCACATCCAGCGGATCGCGAATCGCGCGCCGCATGAGCGGATTCAAGGGCTCTCCCGTCAGCGACACGCGATCGGTGCATTTTAGATCGCCGAAGCCATCGAGGGGTCGGCCTGCGCCGTCCAGCACCCGACCCAACAAGGCATCGCCCACCGCCACCGTCGATACGCTGTGAGTGGGAATCACGCGCGCGCCGGGCATGACGCCGCGAATATCGCCCGTGGGCATCAGGAATAATTTATCGCCTGAGAACCCCACCACTTCAGCTTCGATCTGTTTGCCTTCCGCGGTGTCTACCAAGCACCGTCCTCCCACCGCCGCCTCGCAGCCCACGGCCTCGAGAGTCATCCCCACCATGCGATTGAGCGTGCCCTCGACCACGAGGTCGCCGGCCGTGGCCATGCGTTCGCGCGCCTCGACCAGGGCTTGGACCCAGCGCTTGGAGCGCGGCTGCTCCGCAGTCGCGGTGCTCATGAACCAGCCGTAATCATGTGCCGGCGCCTCCGCGCGCCTTGTCGTTGTGCCGCTCCGTGCCCAACAGCTCGCTTAGAATAGCGCCCAAGCGGGTCTCCAGGCGCGCATCGATGCGCGACGTGGTGGTGGTGATCTGGCAGCCGCCGCGCGCCATCACCGGATCCTCGACGATGGCCCAGGCCCGTTCGCTTTCGGTCGGTGCCAGATACTCTCGCACTACAGCAGCGTCCTCGGGATGCAAGTGCACGCGCACCTCGCGTGCAGAGATTGGCAATGCGGCGATGGCCTCGCGGATGATACCGATGATTTGCGTGGGATCCGCCTTCAGCTCGCGGCGCACGATTTGCCGCGCCAGAGTCATCGCCAACGTCAGAAGCTCGCGCTCCACCTCGGCATCCAACGCTTCGAACGGCTTGGCTAGATCGTAGAACATGCCTGCCAGCCGCTCGACTTGCGCACGCACCTCGGCGCGGCCCGCCTCGCGGCCTTCGGCCAGTCCCTGCTCGAACGCCTCCTTGTGCGCCTCCGCTTGCAGATCGGCGAGCCCGCCGACCGTTGCCATTTTCTGCGGCGGAAAAGACCCTCCCATATCGGGAGCCTTCCATAGCTCGGCGCCGGCCGCGGCTGATTTCGCGTTGGGATCAGACAAATTCGCCGCCGCCCTTGCCGCCCAAACTGATGGTGCCTTCCTCTGCCAGGCGCTGCGCGATGACGACGATTTCTTTCTGCGCCGCCTCGACGTCCGTAAGTTTTACCGGGCCACGTGCCTCCATATCGTCCTTGAGGATTTCGGCGGCGCGCTTCGACATGTTTTTGAGAATCTTCTCCTGCACTTCGGGCTCGGCACCGCGCAGCGCAACCGCCAGCGTATCGGAGCTTACTTCGCGCAGCAGCGCTTGAATGCCGCGATCATCGATATCCAGCAAATTGTCGAATATGAACAGCAGATCCTTGATCTTGCCGTGCATTTCGCCGTCCGCCTTTTCAATCTTGCCGAGCTCCTCGCTGCTCTTGTCGCGCTCCATGGCGTTCAAGATGTCGGCCACGGTACGCGCGCCACCGATGCGGCGCAGCGTCGCCGGTGGCGTCGCGTTCGCCTGCTTCTCGACCAGCTGATCGAGCTCGGTCAGCGCGTTTTGTGGAACCTCGTTCAAGGTCGCAATGCGCATCAGGACTTCAGTGCGTGTATCTTCGTTCAACAAGGGGAGGATCGCGGCCGACTGCTCCGGCTCCAGGTGCGAGAGCACGATGGCGGCGATTTGCGGATGTTCGCCGCTGATGATTTGCGCCACCGCCTTCGCGTCCATCCACTTCAGCGCCTCAATGCCCTGGCCGGTTTGGCCCGTCGTCACCCGATCGAGCAGCATATCCGTCTTCTGCTTGCCCACCGCCTGGGTCAGCACCCGTCTCACGAAGTCTTGCGACCCGCCGGCAATATTCGCCTTGGAGTCGGCCACGCCGATGAACTTGTCGAGCACGGCGGTCATCTGCTCGCGCGACACCTCCTTGAGCTCGGCCATCGCGATGCCCAGCTTTTGGACCTCGCGGGCATCGAGCTGCTTGAGCACATTGGCGGCATCCTGCTCGCCCAGGCTCATCAGTAAAATGGCGGCGCGTTGCGTGCCATCAAGCGCGTCGGAATTGCTAGCCATCCGCCGAGACCCACTCTTTCACGACTTGCGCCGCGCGCCGCGGATCCTGGCCCACCAGGGTTCGCGCTGCCGCGATCTGCTGCTCAAAGCTCGGCGCCAGCTTGATGGCGCCCTGTCCCGAAATGCTCAAGCGATCGCCGGCGATGTCGCCGGCATTCTCGCCCGCGGAGCGCCGCGGCGCCGTTTTGGTCAGCGACTTCATCAATGGCCGCAAAACCAGGAATGCGACCACCAGTACCAGCGCGGCGCCCACGATTTGCTTTGCCAGCTGCGTGATCCAGGGCGTCTCCCACAACGGCAGGCCGTCAACCGGGCCGATAGGCGCGTTGCCCTTGAAGGCCTGGTTGAGCACGTTCAATTGGTCGCCGCGATCTTCCCTGAGTCCGATTGATTCGCGCACCAGCTGCGAGAAGCGCTTGATGTCGGCGTCGCTCATGGGCGAGGTCGTTACCTTGCCCTCGGCATCCGCCTTTTGCCAATCGTCGAGCACCACGCCGACATTGAGACGCTTCAGCACGCCCACCGGTTGCTTCACATAGGACAAAGTGCGGTCGACCTCGAAATTGCGCGTACTACGCTGCGCGCTCGAGCTGGGTCCGCTGCTCGCGGCGGTGGTTTGCGTGGCGCCCGCTGCGCCGGGGGCAGGCGCGGGATTTCCTGGGGTGGCGGCGCCCGCAATCGCGGGTGCACCCGAAGTGCCCGGAGGCTGGTTGCTCAGCGCGCCCGGAATGCCTTCCACGCCATCCCCGCCACGGCGCTGCTCGTTGCTGGTCTGCTCGCTGCGCACCGCTGTTTTTTGTGGATCGTAGTTTTCGTGCGTCGATTCGGAGACGGTAAAGTCCATGTCGGCGGTGACGGTTGCCCGCACGCGTCCCGCGCCAATCATCGGTTCGAGCAGCTCGATGATGCGCTGCTGATAGCTCTCCTCGAGCTTGCGCGTGTAGGCGAATTGGCGAGTGCTGACGGCCTGCTCTGCGTTCTCATCCGGGGAATTGAGCAAGGTGCCGGCCTGATCCACCAGCGTGACATCGCTCGCTGCCAATTCCGGCACGCTGGACGCGACCAAGTGCACGATGGCCGCGACCTGGCCCGGCTCGAGACGCCTGCCCGGATACAGCTGCAGCATCACGGAGGCGGTGGCCTTGCGCGAATCGCGCAGGAACACCGACGGTTTGGGCAAAGCCAGGTGAACCCGCGCGGTCTGCACGCCTTGCACCTTGACAATGGTGCGTGCCAATTCCGTTTCGAGCACCGATTGGTAGCGCGCGCTCTCCATCATGGAACTCGACCCGAGCGCCGATTCCTTTTGGATCATCTCGATGCCCATGGCATCGCTCTGCGGCAAACCCTGGCTCGCCAGGCGAATTCGCGCCTCCTGCACCTTGGATTCGGGCACCGACACCGCGCCTGAAGGATTGAGCTTGAATTCGATTCCGGCCGCCGTCAGCGCGTCCATGACCTGGCCGCTCTCCCGTTCAGAGAGCTGGCCATACAGCACGGTGTAATTCTGTCCCTGCGACCAGAGCACCAGCCAAATGGCGGCAGCCACGGCCGCGGCAACTCCGGCGAGCAAACCGACCTGCCTCACGCCCGGAATGTCGACAATGCTTCGCTGCGGTGCGGGTACGATGTCAGCCATGGGTTAATCCTCTGTCAGACCGACATGTTCATTACTTGGGTATAGGCGTCGATCAGCTTGTTGCGCACCTCGGTCATGGCGCGAAAGGCGAGGCCGGCTTTTTGCACTTCCAGCATCACCTTGGTGAGGTCCACGCTCTTATCGCCCGTTTCGTAGGCATTCGCCAGCGCGGTCGCTTGGTTTTGCATGCCGGCAACGTGATCGATGGAATTTCTCATCAGATTGGCGAAATCCGAGGGCTGCGATGCCGCGACCGGCGTCTCGGCGACCCCCGATGCGCGCGCCTGCAGCGAACGCATCTCGGCCAGCACTTGCTGAATTTGCATGCTGCTCATGTCAGACCGCCGCGCATTGTTGATCGTGCGTGCGCGGCACGCTGATGCCGGCCGCCTTGAACTGCTGCAGCTTGTGACGCAGTGTGCGCGGGCTTATCCCCAAACGCTCGGCGGTGAGTTTGCGGCTGCCGCCCGTGACGCGCAGAGTGTTCAAAATCAACTCGCGCTCGCGCTCCTTCAAGTCATGATCCAAGCCCGCGTCCTGCGCGGCGTGTGCCGCCGGCTTGGGATGCGCCTCGGCCGTGGTGCCCGCGATGGCGGCATTAGTGGTGGAGGCAGCTGTGGTGGCAGTGTCTCCCGTATCCAGATCCGCCGCATGAATGATCCCGCCGCTGGCGAGCCACGCAGCGCGCTGCACGATGTTGGTCAGTTCGCGCGCATTGCCGGGCCAGGTATGGCGCAGCAGCTTGGCTTCCGCCTCGCCGGAAAGGCTCAAGGCTGCGTGGCCACCGCGCGCGCACGCCTGAACGGCACGCTGTGCCAGCGGCAGGATATCGCCGCATCGCTCGCGCAAAGGCGTTAGGCGCAGCGACATCACATTGAGCCGGTAATACAGATCGGCGCGAAATCCTCCGCTGCGCACTTGCTCCGGCAAGTCGCGATTCGAGGTTGCGATCACCCGCACGTCGAGACTGATGGTGCGGGTGCTGCCCAGCCGCTCGACCTCGCGCTCCTGCAGAACACGCAGGATTTTCGCCTGCAGACCCAAATCCATTTCAGAAATCTCGTCGAGCAGCAGAGTACCCCCCTGAGCCTGCTCGAATTTGCCGGCGTGCGCCCCTTGCGCCCCGGTAAAGGCTCCCTTTTCGTAGCCGAAGAGAGTGGCCTCGAGCATGTTCTCGGGTATCGCAGCACAATTGATGGCGATGTACGGGGCGGCAGCGCGCGCCGAATGATCCCGGATGAAGCGCGCATACACTTCCTTGCCGGTGCCGCTCTCACCGGTGATGAGCACCGTGGCGTCGTTCTCCGCGATCTTGCGCGCCAGGGCAACCAGGCGCTTCGACTCCGGATCGACTGCGACCAGCTCGTTCGGCACCACGCGCAGCGCCAATTGACGCTGCGCCATCGCGATCAGCGCCTGTGCGTCGAAGGGCTTGACGATGTAGTCCGTCGCGCCCTCGCGCATGGCCGCCACCGCCTGGGCGACGGTGCCGTACGCCGTCATCAAGACCACCGGCAAGTCCGGCCGTAGCCGCTTGATCGATGACAGCAGCTGGTAGCCGTTGGGGCCGGGCATTTGCACATCGGAAATCACCAGCGCGATCTCCTCGCGCTGCAGCAGCTGCAAGGCGGTGGGCGCATCGGGAGCGGCGAGCGCCGGCAGATCGGCGGCCCGCAGCGTGTCGACCAAGGCGTCGCGCAGCGCGGCGTCGTCTTCCACCACCAGGACTGATTCTCTAAGCGTGCTCATGCAATGACCTCTGCCGGTAATTCGATGATGAAGGTGGCGCCGCACAGGACATCGGCCAGGCAGACACTGCCCTGATGCGCCTCGACCACGGATTTGACGATGGCTAGCCCAATGCCGTTGCCGCGCGCGCGCGTGGTAAAAAACGGCTCGAAGATGCGCGTGCGAATGTGCGGCGGTACCCCGGGCCCGTTATCGCTGACCACGATTTGCGCCCGTCCGTCGGCGGTGCGGCGCCCCAGCAGTTCCAAGTCCAATTCGGCACTCGCCGCCTGAAGTGCGTTGGTTGCCAAATTAAGCACGGCGGACACCAGCGACGGCGCGTTCGCGCGCACCGTGAGATCCGGCGCCTGAGTACGAATGGTGAGGCGAATCCCCTGGCGCAATACCGGCCGCAGCCACTGTGCCACCTGCTCCAGCAAGGCGCTCACGCTCACGACTTCGCGCGCCGCGCCGCCGTGGGCGAACGCCAGCATGTCGCTGATCAGCTTGTCGAGTTGCTTGAGGCTGCCGACGGTTTTTTCCGCACAACGAGCCATAGCTTCCCCGCTGCGTCCGGGCAGGGTCATTTGCGAGGCGTACAGCAATGCCGCCGCCAGTGGCGTACGGATCTGGTGCGCGAGCCCCGCCGCCAATTCTCCCAACGTCAACAAGCGCTGCTGGCGTGTCAGGAACACCTGCATCAAGTGCGATTCGGTCACGTCCGTGAGCAGCACCACTTCGCCGCCGCTCGGCAATTCGCGTCGCGAGATATTCACGAACCGCCCGCTGCGAAGCTCGGTGTGCTCGCCTGCGCCGCCCGCGCCGGCGACGGCCGCGCGCTCGAGGACGGCCCCGAACGCTTGGGCGGGCAGCGGCTCGCCGAGCAATTCACGCGCGGCAGGATTGCATTCCTGTATCTCGCCGGCGGAATCGAGCACCAGCACGCCGCCCGGCAAGCCCGCGATCAGGGCCGAGTGACGCGCGGCCAGATGCTCCTTGCCCGCATGCGCCGCGCCTAACTCTGCGCGCAGTTGTGCAACCTGGGAGCGCAGCGAGTCGAAGGCGCCGGACAGTTGTTCCGAGACCGAGCCGAAGGCGAGGAACGCCGCCTGCAATTCGGAGCGACGGTTTTCGATCAGCTCGAGTTTGGTGGCTGCCATACCGGAGAAGAAAGCAACTTCTGTGCCTCACCGATATTTGCTCTTCGCATCAACCAGTTACGCGGATTTCGCAGCTGGCCGGATCGAAGGCGTCAATAATTTGTCAGGCGCTCAAGCGGTATTTGCGCAGCTTTTCGACGAGAGTGGTGCGCCGCATGCGCAACAGGCGCGCTGCCTCGGCGACCGTACCGTCGGCTTCCACGAGCGCTTTGCGGATGAGCCCGATCTCAATCGCCGACAGGTGGTCCTTCAAATCGATGCCGCCGCGCGGCAACTCGAATCCGTTCAGCTCCGCCGTTACCACAAGATCTACGTCGTCATCCCCACCGGTCGTGGCGCCGTACACGAGGGCATCGGGACCATTCGCGTGTACGGCATGTACGGCATGTACGGCGGTGCTATCGTCGACTTCGATCAGTTCATCGACCAGCGCCGGCGCCGCGCCGGGCGCTACCCGCATGCCGCTGCCGAACCAGCCCGCCGCACCGGTGGTGCGATAGCGGTCCGGCAAATCCGCAGCCGTGATGCTCTGCTCGGGAAATAAAATGGCCAGGCGTTCGAGCAAATTGGCGAGTTCGCGCACATTACCCGGCCATGGATTGCGCGCCAGGCAATTCATCGCATCCTTGTCCAAGCGAATATGATGGCCGGCGATTTGGCCCTGACGCTGCACCAGGTGCTCGATCAACACCGGCAGATCTTCCAGCCGCTCACGCAACGGCGGCATCTGCAGCGGAAACACGTTCAGGCGATAGTAGAGATCTTCGCGGAAACGGCCGGCGCTGATGGCGGCTTCCAAATCGCGATGCGTCGCCGCGATGATGCGCACGTTGCAGCGTATGGTGCGATTACTGCCGACGCGCTCGAAGCTGCGCTCCTGCAGCACGCGCAGCAGCTTTACCTGCATCTGCAGCGACATGTCGCCGATCTCATCCAGAAACAGGGTCCCGCCTTCGGCAAACTCGAAGCGGCCCATGCGCGTGGACAAGGCGCCGGTGAAGGCGCCTTTCTCGTGGCCGAACAATTCGCTTTCCAACAGATCGGCGGGAATGGCGCCGCAGTTCACCGGGACGAAAGGATGCCCTGCCCGGCCCGACAGCTCGTGAATGTGGCGCGCCACCATTTCCTTGCCCGTGCCGGACTCGCCGAGAATCAGCACATTGGTATCGAAGGGAGCGACCTGCTCGATCAGCTTGTGCACGGCGCGCATCGGGCGCGAGGTTCCGCTGGGACGAAATCGATGCGCTCCCGGCTGGGTGGGATGTCCGGTGCGCACGCTCTGCGCCTGATTCAACACCGCCGACAGGCGACGTTGCTTGACCGGCAAATCCAGATGGAACCAGGCGAGATCGCCGCTGCTCTCGGCAATTTTCGGCAGGCCATCGTTGCTTAAATAAATAACCGGCAGCGGCTGCGGCATGGCTCGCAGTTGCGCGACCAGTGCGGGGCCGACCTCTGCAACGATGGCTTTACCGACGATGACGGCCAGGCAATCCTGGGAAGCACCGTGGGGCGATTGCCGCAGTTCGTCCAGATTGTGGACGTGGATGGGCTCGAGGTCCAAAAATCGCAGCAGCGTTTGCAGGCTGCGTGCCTCCAAATCCGCGACTTCGATCACAATAACTTTGGCGTCTGCCACTATTCAGGGCTCCTTCCCGTTAAAAAGTGTGACGGAGTCCACATATCTCGGGTTCTATCTTAACCTTTGCTTCTAACCCTTTGACATAGCTCACTCAATGTCAGGTCGAGCGACATACTAACTGATGAAGTTGAGAGAATAGAACTTGGCAAACCCCCGCAACACGTGTAGGGGGTTCTCGCAAAAATATATGCAGAGTTTTGCTACGTCGAGCTGGAAAGTAGCTAGTGCGCGGCGAGACGAGCGCCGGCAACGAGCCGTCGGTGGTGCCGAAAAATGAGCTTATCGAGCTGCTCGACCACGGCATCGCTCAGGCCGTGAAAGCGCATTTGCGCGACGTGCAAGTTGTCCTGCATTCGCTCTCCGGCAATTTCGCAGGGGATCTTCACCGGCTGCGGCAGAGACGAGTTTATGTAGACGGTCAGCAGTCCCGTGGCACCGACCGCCAGCCTTTGCGTGCCGAACCATTCCAAGGCGCGCGAGGTTAGCCGCACGCGCTGCGCCGGAGGCAGTCCGCTGCTGCGCACAGCAAGCTCGGCGGTCAGCCGCAGCAGGATATTCACCTTGTATTCCAGTCGTTGCAGCTCATGCACCAGCGCAGGAGACTCATCCTTGAGAGCTTCGTGCACCCGCACTTCATCGAGCGAGGCTTCGGCACCGAGCAGCTGATGGTTATCGGCATTCAGGCGCGCGAGCGTCAAGCCTTCCGCAAGCGGGCCCGCCGTCCACTGTATGGGCAGCAAGTCCTCGAATATCAAACCATCGCCGAGAAACAGCTCAGGCATGGCTCTCCGCCTTGAATGTGACTGCGATAGCGCTGCTATCGGGTCGTGGAATAAGCAGAAACCGCACGGCGGCCGATCGCCGCCAAATCCAATTCCCGCTCCTTGATGCGCCGCTGGTGCTGCACCAAGCCTATCGCCCGATCGTTCAGTTCCGACACCTGCCGCAGCATCCGTTGGTCGTCGTCGCTCAAGGGGTCGCGCTCCAGCCGCACCGACTGTAACAGCCGCAAGCGTTCCGCGTCGAGAATGGCGACCTCGTCCAATTTCAATTGATCGGCCGCCGCCAGCAATCGATGCGACAGCTCGAGAGCGTGCTCCAGTGCCTCGCGGCCGGCGCCGCTCATCGGGAGTCCGTGACGATTTGATCCCAGCCGCTTTTGATCTTGGCGACGAGACCGGCGACTTCCGCAACGACGCCTTGATCATTGGTCGCATTGGCCAGTATCAGTCTGTTCGTCATGTATTCGTACAAGGCGCGCAGATTCGTCGCCACCTGGCCGCCGCGCTCCATGTCCAGGGTGCCATTGAGCTGGCCGATGAGGCTGAGAGTCTTGGCGACGGCGTTGCCCTTGGCAACGACCTCATTGACCGGGCGATTGTCGTTGATGCGTCCCATGGCGCCGCGCGCGGTCGCGAGCTGCGTCAGTATCTGTTCGAACATGATCTGCACCAGCCGCGTCGGACTGGCGTCGGCGACCAGCCCATGGCTGCGAACGGCGCGGTATTGCGCCGCTTGATTTTGCCCGTACATGGAGGATTATCCGCCGGTGCTCAAGTTGCCGCTGCCCAGGGAGCTGTTCGTCGACGAACTGCTCGTAGAACCTGAATTCGCATTGAATTGCGCAGTGAGATAAGTTTGGGTCTGCTTGAGCAGTGCAACGGCGGTGTCCATGGCATTGTATTCCGCGGTCAAGGTGGCCGAGTACACCGCCAGGCGCTTATTCAGCGCCGTCTGCTGATTGGCCACATCGTTCAAGCTGGACTGCAGACCCTGATTGATCGAGTCCAGCAACCCACCCGCCTGGGTGTAGTGTCCGATCAGTGTATTGAGCTGCGTGGCAATGCCGTTGGTGCCGCCGAAAAATGCGGTGACTGAAGCCAAATTTCCCGTCAGCGCATTGGCCAGGGTGGTCGAATTGGTACTGTAAGTGCCCTGCGGATTGGCAGCGATTCCAAGCGAGGCCAGCGACGTCCCCAAGCTGGCGTTGCCGGACGTTACCTGATCCAGAACCTTTGCCAATTGATTCTGGAAAGACTGCAGGGTGGCATTTCCGAGCAGGGGTCCGGCGATCTGCGTGGTCGGGTCGTAACTGGTGAGGCTTTGGATGCTCGTAAGCAGGCCGTTGAGCGCGGTCACGAAGGTGCCGATGGACGTCTGCGCGCCGTCGGTGTCGTTGCCTATGGTCAACGTCGTGGGGGTCGCGACGGCGGTGGTGCTCAGCAGATTTACCGTGACCCCGCTGATGACTGAGCTGACCTGATTGCTGGCGCTGGTAGCCGCGAAGCCGTTGATGGAAAAATTTGCGTCCGTGGCGGCTTGCGTCTGGGTCAGAGTGGTCACGCCGTTGGCAGGATCGTAGGCCAGGGCCGCCAGTCCGCCGTCCCCGTCCGACTGCGTCACTGTAATGGCATTGGCCGCCCCCGTGACATTGCCCGTGAGCACTAATCTCGCGCCGGCCGAGGTCGTCAGGATGCTGGCGCTCACGCCGGGATTGTCCGGCGCCGCATTGATGGCGGCGGCGATGCCCGCCAGAGTGTTGGTGCTCGAATCGATGGTGATCGAGGCCGAAGAGCCTCCCACCGAAATAGTCAATGTGCCCGTGCCCACCACCGTGGCGCCGGAGGCCAGCGGCTGCGAGGCGAGGCTGGCCGCGGTCGCGAGGTTTTGCACCTGCAACGAATATTGCGCCGGAATGGCGCCGGAAGTTGCCGATGCGGACGCGATTTTATCGTCAGCGATGGTCGCAGTGCGGCCGGCCAGTGTTTTCGGATTCGTCAACGTCGTCAGCGTCGCCTGCAGCGTGTCGAGGGCGCTCTTGAAGGTGCCATAAGCCGACACCTGGGCGGTCAATGCGGCCTGGCGCTTCGACAGCTGAGTGTTCTGCGCAAATCCTGCCGCAGTCGTCAACGAGGAGACGATACTGCCGATGTCCAGTCCCGATCCGATACCGGTCGAGGAGATGACGGTATTGGCCGCGGATGTTGCAGTCGATGAGATCGTGGAGCCCATATCCTTCGCCTTGATTCGATTAGCCTATATGTCGGCCACCCAGACCAGGACTTAAGCAAGAGGCGTACCATCGCGCCCCGCCCGATCGCAGCGCCGCGCCGGATCGCCGGCCGCGCTAGGCGTGGCTGTCGACCAATGCCCCGGTAATCCCCACGCTGCGCGCCAGGGCCGGAAATTCAGATATGAGGAATTCGCCCACCACGGCGCCATTGGCCGGGTTGATCTGCTGGATCACTTTGTTGCCGGAACCCGGGTCCACCCGATATTGATTCGGTCTGCCGGTGTCATTGAGATGCTTGTTCAGCTGCGCCACCAGTGCCTCGATAGAGGTAATGTCGCGCGCCTTGGCCTGTGCATGTGCGGCGGGTTCGGCCGTCCGCTTGCCGCCAGGCGGCAATGCCTTGCCGCCACGTTCCTGAATAGAGTTTGGTATCTGCGCCTGACTTCCGTGCACTAGGCTTGCCGCCGGTATCTTTACCGGATTGCCGTCGCTCGCCATGTTGCCACCTGCATAGTTGCCAAAAGTTTCGCGATAACTCCTAGTCGCTTACATCTCGCTCCGTGCGAACTGCCCGGGCGTTTGCACGCCCGGGCAGCTATTCACATCAAGTCGTTCTTGAATCCGAAACGATTACTGCAAAAGCTTCAGAATCAATTGCGGCTCCTGGTTGGCCTGCGCCAACACCGAGATGCCCGCCTGCTGCAACACTTGGCTCTTGGTCAGATTGGCCGTCTCCGCCGCGAAGTCCGCATCCTGAATGGTGCTGCGCGACGCAGTCAGGTTCTGTGCAGTTGCCTGCAAGTTGCTGACCGTCGACGTGAAGCGGTTCTGGATGGCGCCCAATTGGCTCTGGAAGCCGCTGACCGTGGCCAGCGCCGAGTCGATCGCGGCGATTGTGGAGTTCGCACCCGCCACCGTCAACACATTGGCGTTGGCGAGAGTCGCATTGCCGAGAGCGATGGTCTGGCCGCCGGCTCCGAAGCCGACATCCGCCGAACCCGCGCCGCCGATCACGATGTTGTTCGACGCCGACAGAGTGATGGTGCCCTTGCCCACCGTTTGAGTCCCCGACGCGCCGATGGCCGCGCCCGTGCCCGTGCCGCCAGTGCCGGCCGTCACAGTCTCGGTCTGGGTAATGTCGCGGCCGTCGGCAGCGGTCAGCACCAGCGCACCGGTTCCGGACAGGCTCGCCGACACACCAGTCTG
The DNA here is from genome assembly GCA_040002315.1 of Gammaproteobacteria bacterium. Taxonomy (GTDB): domain Bacteria; phylum Pseudomonadota; class Gammaproteobacteria; order Steroidobacterales; family Steroidobacteraceae; genus Bog-1198. The sequence continues at coordinate 1,198 of JBDUEQ010000103.1, read as the reverse complement.
TGAGGAGTACAGATTGATCTGCGTGGCAACGCCCGAGCCGGTCAACTGCTGACCGGTCGCGATGGCGGTGCCGGCGGCATAGATGGCCACGCCGTTGATGGTCAGACCGTAGGTGGTACCCGCGCTGCCGCCGGTGATGGTGGAGAACGCGGCTCCCGCGGTAACCGTGGTCGAGGCGCTGGCCGTCAAACCGGCAACGCCCGCCTTATTGATGGCCGCTGCTTTCGCATACGCGGAACTCGCCGATTCACCGGCCAGTGCGTTCGAGGCATTGGCGGAGCCGGCCACGCTGGCGCCGATCGAAGCCGCCGTCCCGGTGCCCACCTGAATGGTGAGGTTGCTGCCGGTCAGCGCGGTCGCGGTGACGGCACCGCTGGTCGCCGATGCAACCTGACCGATCTGGTCGGCGCGCACGCCCTGCGCGAGGTTGATCGAAATCGTGTTGCCGACGTTGGCACCGACCTGGTAGGTCGTCACGCCGCTGCTGCCGTCGAGCACGTTCAAGCCGTTGAACGAGGTCTGCGACGCGATACGCGTGATTTCCGCGATCTGCTGCTGCACTTCCTGGTCGAGCGCGGCACGGTCGGAGGCGCTGTTCGAACCGTTGGCGGATTCGACCGCCAGGGTGCGGATGCTCTGCAAGCTGTCCGTCAGGGTCGAGAGCGCGCCGCCGGCAGTCTGCGTCTCAGAGATGGCATCGTTCGCATTGCGAACGGCCTGGTTGGTGCCGTTGATCTGGGTCGTGAACTGGTTGCTGATCGCGAGGCCCGCGGCGTCGTCGGCTGCGTTGTTGATGCGCAAGCCCGAAGACAAGCGCTGCAAAGACTGCGCAAGCGACGACTGCGAAGTCGTCAGATTGCGCTGCGCATTCAGCGAATCGATGTTCGTATTGAGAGTAAGTGACATTGATAGCTCCTGAAAGTTATTCCACCGGCCCTCTTAGGCCCTGCTGCTTGTGTTCACTTCACCCACCTCGGGCGGACCGGTGACCACATTCAAAGTCTGTATCGGACCATCGGCGCCGTTCTTGAGGGAGTACTGCCGCTTCCCGGGGCGGTTTTTTTGCGCCAAGTCGCAGATTTTGTGACCGGGTATTTGACAGTTGCGTCGTCAGCAGTTAGAAGCCTTCACAGGGGCCTGGAACCGGGTTTATCGGCCGGAAAGAGTGCCTTTGGAGTACAATTCGCCGTCCACCCGC
>JBDUEQ010000102.1:0-52561 GCA_040002315.1 Gammaproteobacteria bacterium | reverse complement strand
CCGTGGGATTAGGTGCGGAATTCAAAGAATTTGCGATGAAGGGCAATGTGGTTGACTTGGCCGTGGGCGTAATCATCGGCGCGGCCTTTGGAAAGATTGTTTCCTCCCTGGTCGGCGACATTTTCATGCCGACCTTGGGCAAGCTCATTGGCGGGTTCAACTTCTCGGATCTGGCAGCTGCTCTGGGCAAGGATCCCACGGGCAAGGAGGTGCTCATCAAGTATGGCGCGTTCCTGCAGACCGTTTTCGATTTCGTCATTATTGCGCTGGTGTTGTTCATCGCCATCAAAGGAATCAACAAGCTCAAGAAACCGGCTCCGGCCGCGCCTGCCGTGCCCGCGCCGCCGGCCAAGACCGAAGTGCTGCTCGAGGAAATCCGCGACTTGCTCGCGCGCCGCGCTTAAACTCGCCGCGCTCATTCTTCGCCTCAAACCTAAGGCGGCGCGTGCCCCGCCTTAAGATTTTCCTACCTACTTCGAGGGATCATGACCAATTTTTGTGCCGCCGTATTGAGTGTTCTGCTGCTCTGTCCCGCGCTCGGCGCACGGGCTGACGATGCCCCCGCGCCGCCGCCGCCCACGGGCGTGTGGATCGGCAAGGGGCAGTTCGGCTTTGTGAGTTCTCGCGGCAATAGCGAGGCGGAATCGATCAACGGCAACATCGACGTGCTCCGCTATGACGGCGAATGGAAGAATGAACTGTATTTGGGCGGCCTGTACGGGCGCAGTTCCGGCGTTGTCTCGGCACAACGCTGGGAAACGCGCTCGCAAAGCAACTACAACATATCCAACGAATTATTCGCATTCGGCGGCCTTCGCTACCAGCGCGATCTATTCGACGGTTTCCAGTACCAGGCCAGCGCCACGGCCGGCATGGGTTATAAATTCATCGATACGAACGACACCAAGCTATCCGGCCAGGTAGGCGCGGGCTATCGGCGATTGCGGCCCGAGGACATTTTCAAGGATGCGAACGGCGTCGTCACATCGCGGGTTTTGCACGATGCCACCGGCGAGGCGATCGGCACGGCCGGACTGGATTTCTCACATGCGTTCAACAAGTCCACGACGTTGACCAATAAATTCCTCATGGAAGCGGGCTCGAGCAACACGCTGCTGCACGATGATCTGGCTCTGACCGTGAAGATGTCGGAGAAATTGGCATTGAGCGTGGGTTACGGCATCACCGACAACACCAATCCGCCGGCGACGCTCAAAAAGCTCGATACGATTACCACCGTCAATTTAGTTTTCGCGTTTTAATTCGAAGGAGCGGCACCATGGGAATGTTTGACGGATTATTGGGTGGAATAGTCGGTGCCGAAATGGCAACCGTGGTCAATGGCCTGATCGAAAAGCACGGCGGCGTGCAGGGAATCGTTGCGCAGCTGGAGCAACAAGGACTGGGCGCTACCGTGCGCTCCTGGGTGGGGACCGGTGCCAACCTAGCCATCACCCCCGACCAAGTTCATCAGGCCCTTGGCTCAGACACCGTGAAACAGATTGCTGCAAGGCTCAACATGACGCCCGAGGATCTGGCCGCCAAGCTGTCGCAGGTTTTGCCGCAGGCCATCGACAAGCTCACGCCGGGCGGCGTAGCGATCAAAGGCTGAGGCCACGTAACTCTGCTTGATCTGCCGCGGAGCCCGTTAAGCCAGAGCCATGGTCCAGGCGACGATCAACAGCAGCACGGCGCCGGCGCCCGTGGCCATTTGCAGGCGCTTGCCGTGATGTCGGGGAACGCCCGCCCGCGCATAGATCCAGCCAACTCCCAAACCGAAGACAAACCCGAGCCCGTGCCCGAGTACATCGACGTGTTCCGTGCCCGCGCCCAGCAGGGTCAACAAACAGATCCCGGCAATCAGCGGCGCAAACGCATTCCAGCGGCGCTCGCGCAGGGTGAGACGCTGCCGCCATGCGAGACCGGCGATCAACCCCAAGGCTGCGAACACTGCCGTGGACGCCCCCACTGCCCGATGGTTCGCGGGTGCGATGAGAATTTCCGCGTAATTGGCGAGCCCGGCGGCCCCCACTATGCTCGCCCACGCCACGCCAGGCCCCAGCAGGCGACCGGCGGCAATGCCGCCAAACACGCCGAACAGAAGATTGCCGAGCAGATGCTCTTGGTCCAAGTGCAACGTCAAGGCGGTCAACGCGCGCCACCACTCGCCTGCCGCGCCGGCGTCGAGAGCGCCCAACGACAGCCAGTCGGCGCCGAACAGGCCGATGCCGGTGCAGTAAGCGGTGAGCAACAGAATCAGCACGTAGCCGACGGCGCCGAATGCAGCGCCGGCAAAGGGTTTGGTGAGAATTGGAACACTGCGCGGCGTACTGCGTTCTGTGACATAGAGGCCAAGCTCGTCATACGCTCGGTGGACCATCGACGGTGCGACGGTCAACAGCCACCCATCTCCGCTCTCGCTCACTTCATGCTCGATGTCTTTGGCTTCGAGCACCAGGCTGTATTCGCGGCACTGAGGTTTCGATCCGCGAAACACCACTGCGGGCAACCGAGTCGGCGGCGCGCCCGAATCATCGGTGGGGGATGGTAGGGTCAAACAGGCACTCCGCTCAATTGCCGCCCGTAGCCAATGGGGGCGCCTAGGTGCAAATCAACTGCCTAGCAAGCGCCACGTACGACCCGTTCCATTCTAGAATGTGAGCCGCGTCACCCACAAATGAAGGAATGTCAGCCATGTTAAAGGAAGCGCTCGCCCTATCCGCCGCCGCATTATTCGCCTTGTCTGTCCATTCCGCCGACGCCGGGCTCGTCCAAGTGGCGCCGCCCAAGGCCGACGCGCGTGCCGCGCCCTACAGCAAGTCCATCATGGCTGACGATACTCTGTACGTCTCGGGCCATATTGCCGTCGACCCCGCCACCGGACAAGCGCCTACCAATGTTGAAACCGAAGTGCATCAGGTATTGGACGACATCAAGCACACCGTCGAACAAGCAGGACTGACCACGGACGATTTAGTGTCCGTCACCGTGTACTGCACGGATCTGGAGCTCTACGACAAATTCAATGCCGTTTATCGCGGATATTTTCACGGTCAATTCCCGACGCGCGCCTTCATCGGCGTCAATAAGCTGCTGCGCGGGGCGCACTTCGAAGTCTCGGGCATTGCGGTGAAACCGCTGAGTGCGCGCAAGCTGTAGCGCGGCCACCTTGGAGGAAGTCAACCCCGCGCCGCTGCGCCGTCGACCAGTTTCTTCAGCTGTCGCACCGCTTGCGAAAGCGGATCGCACTTCATCGATGCCGGGCATCACCGCGTCAAATGAACGGTACGCGAATTTCGGATCCGGGACGATGGCCCACTCCTTTCCCTTCTTTGCATCTACTCCATAATACATTTCTTCGTCATTGAGAGATTCTTCTTGGCCGTTTACCCAGATCTTGCGGGACGCATTGGCCCGCGGAATATAACTGAGCGAATACGGCGATGAATTGTCCGGTTCATCCACGGGGCGCGCTATACCATCCAAGATTTCAACGCTGAAACCCTGACCTCGAAGCGCAGCGGCGACTTCCTCCGTGAATTTGCTGCCGAGATCCATCGGCGGTGAAAGATCGCAATACGCCTGATGACCGGCTGAGGCGCGATGATTTTGGAATGGGTTGCGCATGCCCTCATCAGCATGAAGCTCAAGAACGCGATTATTATTCTCATCGATAGGACTCCCTTCCATCCAGCTGACACAGGATACTGCCCCATTTGTGGCGCAATTTCCTCCCGCTTTACATCGGCAGGGGTCAAATCGAACGCGGCTTTTCCTTCAGCATCTGATAAATTCTCAGCACCCGCGGCACGTACGCCATGGTCTCCGCAAAAGGCGGAACTTGCCCGCCATTGCGATCGACAGCGTTCTCGCCGGCGTTATACGCCGCAAGCGCCAGTCGTAAGTCCTGGCCGAATCGATCGATGAGAAACTTTAAATAGCGCGCCCCCGCATGTACGTTCTCGTGCGGATCGAAGGGATTGGCCGCGCCGTAACGCGTCGCGGTCGCCGGCATCAGTTGCATCAGCCCCATCGCCCCTCGCTTAGAGATGGCGCGAGAATTGAAGCCCGACTCCACCACGATCACGGCGCGCAGCAGATTCGGCTCGACGGACACGGAGTCGGCGGCTTTCTCGATAATTGAATCGTATCTGCCGGCCTTCGCCAGCAGCATCGCGTCGTAACGATCGCCGCTCGCGGTTCTATCCTGCGGCGACAGGACCAACAGTCGGTAACGATTGTTGTCCGGCACATCGGTGTAATGCCGCAAACCATCGGCATCCACATAGGTGTAGATCCGCGGGCGTGCCACGGCAGCCGATGCCGACAGCAGCGCTGCGAATAAGAATATTGACTTGCACACCATGGTTTTGCGGCTTCCTTGCACGAAAGCCTAGCGCGAAGGGTGCGCCGTCCGGTGGGACTTGCATCAAGAAATGGCTATTTTCCAGGGCTTGTGCCTCGTTTAATCGACGTCCGTTTGCATGGGTTCCAGCAGCTTTTCGCCGTGGTTGCGAGCAGAATTGGCCCGGGGAGCTACCGGATAGGCAATCATGAGACCTTGGCGAAGAACGGCACCAAGCCCCAGCGCAGCAATGCCCCCTCCCGCTTGCCGTCGCGGGCCCGAATTGCAGGCACCACTTGAATCGATGCCGTGTTGAAATTGGCTGGAAACTGCCACTCGGCGTGCACGAGGTTGAACTCGCGCTCGATCGAGCCTTCATACGGGCGGACGTAACGGCCCACATCCGTCGATGATACTCTGCTAAAGATCCCGGCGTCCCTGCCGATATCCCGATGTGCCTGCGCGAAACCAAGCCGTGTCCGAAACCACAGACTGGAAACAAAAATATCGCGACTCGCTCCTCGAAATGGAGGCCGAGGAGAAATGTTGGCGCGAAGTAGAACAGCTGCTACGGCGGCTGATCGGACGCCTATGCGCCGCCGGCTTGGGTCAGGATTCGAACCTCGACGATGAATTGACGGCGCTCGCGGCCGCCAATCGACGCAATGCAGAGGCCGCCGAACTCGAGCGGCTTGCCGCATCGCTGACGACGGCCGTGGTGGCGGTCGACGGGGCATCGCGGGTGACTCGAGCCCCGATGCCGCTGAGTTCCACCGGCTCAGTCGCCGCGCGATCCACCCGCTTGGACGCCACCGCTGCCGCAGTTGCCGTCCTGCTCGAGCACCTCAAGTCGGGAGCGCCGTCGGTCGCGGCCGTACACGCGCTGCTCGGGGACTTGGCAAACGCGAAAACAGATGAAGCCTTGGCTGCCGTCGTGCAACGCGCCGCCGATTTGATTCACGAACGCGGCGAGATCTTGGTGCGCGAGCGGCTGCAGGCAGCGGCTCTGCTATCCGAGGTCACACAGCGCCTCGAGGAGATGGCGGGCTATCTGACCGAATCGAACAGCGCCAGCCGCAGTCACTTTGACGACACCCAATCCCTCAATGACACGATGATGTCGCATGTGCGCGAGCTCACTGACGAAATCAGCGAGGCCACGGAGTTATCCTTGCTGCAATCCGCCATCAGCGCACGTTTGGAGTCCGTCGCCCAACAGGTCAGCGACTTTCGCGCTCGCGAGCACACCCGCCTCGTCGAATACAATGGGCGCGCCGATCATATGAGCGCGCGCATCGCCGACCTAGAACGCGAAACGCAGGAACTGCATTCCAAGTTAGATCTGGAAAAACACGTTGCCCGGGTCGATCCTTTGACTGGAGTTGCGAATCGAAAATCCTTCGAAGAGCGGTTCGCGCTGGAGATCGCGCGACGCGGTCATGGCGGAGCGCCGCTCGCCATGCTGCTGTGGGATATCGACAGTTTCAAAGTCATCAACGATAGCTATGGACATCGCGCGGGCGACCGTGTCCTGCAAAGCGTCGCCGGATGCTTCACCGCGGCGCTTCGCTCCGCCGACTTCGTTGCGCGGATCGGCGGCGAAGAGTTCGCGGTGTTGTTGACCGGTCTGAAACTGGCGGAAGCTGTGACTGTCGCCAATCAAGTGCGAACGTCGGTGGAGGGCCTGCGATTCCATTTTCGCGGGGCGCCGGTGCGTGTCACCGTGTCCTGCGGAATCACCGAACTGCATCCAGGCGACACCTCGGAACAGGCTTTCGATCGCGCTGATGGCGCCCTGTATCGCGCCAAAAACGGCGGCAAGAATCTCTGCGTAGCGGCTTGAATTGCGGCCGGCCAATTGGCCTAGTTAACAGATATTTAACGTATTTTTTCCCGATTGCGAACGGTATTTGGCCGGCTGGTACCGCTAGAATAATGTCAGCCGACTTTATAAATTCCATGCCCCTCCCCGAAACCATCGTAACTGAACCGTCTATCCCCGCGCCTGTCGCGGGCGCAGTCGTTGCGGCTCAACGTCGCAGCGTATTGGGGCTGCGCGCCTGGATACTGACCGCGACGTTGTTCCTCTTGCCCTTGGTCACTTACTGGCCGGCAACCTTCCATGAATTTGGCTTGCGCGACGACTACTCCAACATCCGCGAGGCACACGAGGAGCCGGGGGTTATTGTTAAATTCTGCGCGTCGCATGCGCGGCCGATTTACGGCTGGCTGTTGCAATCGACTTTCGGCCAGGCCGACACGGTGCAGGACTTGGAATGGCTGCGGTTGGTCTCGGCGCTGTTCTTGGGCGCGATATCATTGGTCAGCTTTCGCGGTCTGCGGGCGCTTGGCTGGTCGTTCGGCGCCAGCGTGTGTTTCGCTGCGTTGCTCGCGCTGATTCCGTCCGAGCAGGTTATTGCGTCGTGGGCAGTCGGCTGGCCGTATGCCGCGACGGCGCTGCTGGCTTTCGCGGCGTTCTTCACCGTCGAAGGCGCGCTCAACGTGGGTTTGAGCGCCGGCCATGGACGCGCGGCAGGTCAGTTACTGTTGGCGATCGGGCTCATGGTCGTGGGTGCGCTCATATATCAGTCCAGCGTGCTGTTCTATGTGGTGCCGCTTGCGGGGGCGTTGATCGTACGAAGGCGCAGCACTCTGGCGCAGACCGCTCGTTGGGCCGGGATCCATTTAGGTTTCGTGGTCGGCACTTTGGGCCTGGCCTACGCCGTGATCAGCGTGCTGTATGCGAATGGAGTGTTCGTCAAATCCAACCGCATCGCGTTCGAGCATCACTGGGGCGGAAAGATCGCCTGGTTCCTCCAGGAAACGCTGCCGAATGCTCTCAGCCTATTCGTGTTGAACGACAACAATCATCGCGACCATGCGATGTACTTTGCTTGTGCGGCTCTCATCGGCGCAATCCTGATCGCCGGCGCCTATCTCGAATGGCGCCGATACGGCCGCTCGCGCGGGATCGTGTGGCTGGCGGCATTGCTCGGCCTGCCGGTGTTCGCCTGCGGCGTCAGCTTGGTCGCCTCCGAGCACTATGCGACGTATCGCACCATATTCGCGATGACTGCGGTGCTGCTCTGCTTTCTCGTGGCATCGATCGGCGCTGTGACGCAAAACTGGGCGCCTGTCAGCCGCCGCTGGCTGGCGGGCATCGTCCTTTTCACGGCCTTCCTTATAGCGCAACACCATGTGTACGCATTGATTGCGGTGCCTCAGGGCAATGAGTGGAAATTGATCAAATCGGGCGCGAAACAGGTGCACGTGCGTGGCTCGCATCCGCGCATCTTTGCCATCATGTCGACGCCTGCGGACATTTCGACCGCAACGATTTATCACGACGAATTCGGCTCGCTGTCATCGAACTCGGAATGGGTGCCGAAGGAAATGTTCAAGCGCGCTATGCACGACCTGCACCCCGAGATTGCGAATATCGATGCGCTTTACGATTTCTCATTGGGCCCAAAGTTGCCGCGCGACCGGCACTACGACGTCATTATCGACCTGCATCGGCTGCGCCAGTTCTACACCGATAATTGAGGCGGCGTGCAACGCCGGGCGTCGCACGCCGCGCGTCGCGCTCATCCCACGCCCAGAAAATCGCTGAACCGGCCGCGCGCAATTACCGCTCGTACGGCGATCGGCCATAGCGCGTGCAGCCCGATGGTCTTCATGTTCGTCACGGGCATGTCGAAATCAGCAGTTGGAGTCAAGATGCGGCGCGCCAATTGGGCGCCCATGGCCGTGGCCATCGCCACACCCCGCCCGTTGTAGCCTAAGCACACCAGCACTCCGGCAGCGGGCTCGTTGATGTGCGGATAATGATCTTTGGTCATCGCCAGTCGCCCGCCCCAGGCGTGAGTCCACTGCACCTGCACGAGGCGAGGCCAGAGGCGTCTCGCATAAGCGATCAAGTGGGGCAGCGCGGAGGTGCTGGATATCTCGTGCATCGGACCGCGGCCGCCGATCAGCAATCGCCCTCCGCTATCGACACGGTAGTACACCGTCACCGGACCGCTTTCGTAGAGCACGCTGCCGCCCGGCATTACCTGCGCCGCAATGTCGTCCGGAATTTGGGCCGTCGACGCCATGGCGCCGAACACGGGGACCACGGTGCGCCGCAATCCGGGCCACAGATCGTCAGTGTAGCCATTGGTTGCAAGCACCACATGCGTGGCGCTCACCGTGCCGGTCGCGGTGCGAATCTCCCAAGATTGGCCTGCGCGCGCCATGCCGAGAGCCGCGCTGCGGCAGTATATGCCCGCGCCGGCCGCCACGGCGGCGCGGCACAGCCCGCGCGAGAAGCTCAGTGGATTCAGGTCCCCTCCGCGTCGATCGAGCATGGCGCCGACGTAGCGCTTGGTACCGGTTGCTTCGGCAATTGCGGGGCCGTCAAGAAATTCCACCGGGGCGCCGCGGCGTGCCCATTGCGCCATCGTGCGGCGAATCTGATCGGCCTGCGCCGGTCGGATGGCTGCCCGTAGCGTGCCATTGCGGCGTGCTTCGCAGCGAATGGCGTGGCGCTCGATGAGATCGAATACGAAAGCAGGCGCGGATCCCGCCAGCGCGTTCATACGGCATCCTAGATCGACGCCATGATCTCGCTCCACGACATCGGGATCGAGTTTTAGACCCGGATTTACCTGGCCGCCGTTGCGTCCGGAGGCCCCAAACCCCGGCTCATGGGCCTCCAGCACCACGACGTCGGCGCCTTTCTCCGCCAGGTGCAACGCGCTCGACAAGCCGCTGATGCCCGCTCCCACGACAATGACATCCGCGCGCCGATCGCCGTCGAGCGTCGGCAAAGCGACAGCGGGTTCCGCGGTATCTCGATAAAGATTCGACATGGGAATAAGCGTTGAATACGCCGCCACCGCGGCGGTGTTTTTCATGTGCCTCAATTTGTTTAAAGTGCCCTTCATGGTGAATCTGGGGTAAGGCGATAGCCGCAAGACTTTGCCAGATCGGTCTACAAGCGTGTAGCGTATATGGAATGCGCGGCCAACAAGGATAAGCAATGCAATACCAAGGTCTGTTCGGACTCATCGTACTGATCGCCGATGTTTGGGCGATCGTCAACATTTTTCAAAGCAGCGCGGATACCGGCAAGAAAGTTCTTTGGACCGTGCTCGTGATCATCCTTCCCGTGCTCGGATTCATTCTCTGGTATTTCTTGGGTCCTAAGACCGGCAGAGCCTAATCGCCTCGCGGGCGCCTGCGCGTTCCGCCTTTCTCCGGCGCTCCGGCATGCATTCTTCTGTGCAGCCGGTGCGCTGTTAATATATACAGGACACATGCGTCCACGCAGTCATGAGCTCCACAGATTGGGCGGTATCGGTTGGCTACGCGCCAGCGTATTGGGTGCCAATGACGGCATCGTCTCGACTTCCAGCCTGATACTGGGAGTTGCCGCGGCGCACGCGTCGCAGGCGAATATCCTGTTGAGCGGCACCGCGGCGTTGGTCGCCGGGGCGATGTCCATGGCGACCGGAGAATATGTTTCCGTGCATTCACAGGCGGATACCGAGGCGGCCGCGCTCGCGCAAGAGCGCGCCGAGATCGAGGGCGACTTCGCCGGCGAGAGCCGCGAACTGACGGAGATCTACGTCCGGCGCGGACTCGATCATACCCTGGCTGCGCAGGTGGCGACTCAGCTCATGGCGCACGACGCTCTAGGATCGCACGCGCGCGATGAGCTGGGATTGTCCGCCGGCAGCGCGGCGCGGCCGCTGCAAGCCGCCATGGCCTCGGCCGGCAGCTTTGCCGTCGGAGCCGCTCTCCCCCTGATGGTGGCGGCGTGGGCTCCGCACCCCTATCTCATGCCGTCCATTGTGTTCGTGTCGCTGCTGTGTTTGCTGTTCCTCGGCGGTTGGTCGGCGAAGGTCGGTGGCGCCAATGTTCGCAGGGGCGCATTGCGTGTGGCATTTTGGAGCGCTCTCGCCATGGCGGTAACTACAGTGGTCGGCGCCCTTGCCGGCGCCATCGGTTGAAGGACGCGCAGCGCGTGCGGCCGCCGCCCTGCGCCCTGCTCAGCGTCGCGCAGATGACCGCGGCCGATCGCGCGGCGATTACGCTCGGCGTCCCCGGCTTGCGGCTCATGCAAAATGCCGGCGACGCCGTGGTGCGGGAAATTGTCCGCCGCTGGCCGGCTCGCCCCGTCACCGTTCTATGCGGCCCCGGAAATAACGGCGGCGACGGTTTCGTCGTGGCCATCGCTCTGACACACGCCGGCTGGCCAGTTCGAGTGGCCTTGTTGGGTGCGAAGGAAAAGCTTCGCGGTGACGCACTGCTGTATGCAAGGCACTGGAGCGGCAGCATCGAACCTCTGTCTCCCGCCGCCGTCGATGGCGCGGGCCTCGTCGTCGACGCCCTGTTTGGATCGGGCCTCAGCCGCTCGTTGGACGCTCAAGTCACCGAGACACTGGCGGCCGTGGCGCGCCGCGAACTGCCCATGGTCGCGGTCGATGTGCCGAGCGGCGTGATGGGCGACAGCGGCGAGAACCTCGGCGCTTCCGAGGCAGCATGCACTGTCACTTTTGCCTGCAAGAAGCCCGGCCATGTATTGTTGCCGGGCCGCGGGCTGTGTGGCGAAATTATCGTCGCGGATATCGGCTTTCCGCCCGGCGTTTTCGAATCGATTGCCATCGATACCTGGGAGAACCATCCTGATCTGTGGCGGAGAGCCATGCCGCGCGCTACCTCCTCAGGCAATAAGTACACGCGGGGCCATGCGCTGGTGTGCGGCGGCTATCCCATGACCGGAGCGGCCCGCATGGCGGCACGTGCAGCGGCGCGAATGGGCGCGGGCCTGACGAGCATCGCGGTTCCGCAAATTGCCTTCCCCGTTTATGCCGCCGCGCTGACCAGCATCATGGTGCAGCCTCTGAGTCAGGAGGGCGATTTTACTCGTCTGCTCGCGGATCCCCGCTATACCGCGTTCCTGATTGGACCGGGTGCCGGTGTTGACGAGGGCACCCGCCAGCGGGCGCTCGAACTGCTGGCGACGGCGCGGCCGGTGCTGCTCGACGCGGATGCCATTACGGTGTTCGCCTCGGGCGCGGACGCGCTCAAGCAAGCCATCCGCGGACCCTGCGTCATGACCCCGCATGACGGCGAATTCGCCCGGATATTCACATTGACGGGCGACAAGCTGGCGCGCGCTCGGGGCGCTGCGCGGCAGAGCGGCGCGATCGTCGTATTGAAAGGCGCCGACACCGTGATCGCGGCTCCCGATGGCCGGGCCGTCGTCAACACTAATGCGCCCGGCAGTCTCGCCACCGCCGGATCCGGCGATGTGCTGGGAGGCATGATTCTTGGATTGCTCGCGCAGGGAATGGACGCATTCTGGGCAGCTGCGGCCGGCGTTTGGATGCATGGTGCGGCGGCAGTTGCTTTTGGTCCTGGCTTGCTCGCGGAGGACCTGCCCGAGTTGCTGCCCCGCGTGCTACGCCAGCTGGACGAAATGAAGGGTGCGCGGTGAACGGCTGGTTTCCGCGAATCACCATCCATTCGCTGGTGATTGTGATCAGCCTGCTCGTGTATGTCTTGACCACCCGTCTCGAGGGTACGCGCCGCCCGCCGTCCATCGCCATTGCGTGGGTGCTGAGTTTGATCACGCTGCCGTATTTTGCACTGCCCATGTACTTGATTTTTGGACGCCGCAAAGTGCGGCGCAAGGCAGCGCGAGCATCCGGCATTCCCGCGCCGGGGAAACACTGGGCGGAAGAACTCATCGAGAGCTTTGGCTTGGCAGGCGCTGCGCCCGCTGCGATTCGTCTGCACCAAGACGGCGGCGAATCTGCGGCGGCGCTGTTCGCCATGATGTCGAGCGCCGGTGCGCGCCTGGACATCTGCACGTACATTCTGGGCAACGATGAGTTCGGCCGCGAGGTGACGCAGCTCATGATGGCGCGAGCGCGTGCGGGCGTGCAGGTGCGGCTGCTCATCGACGGGGTTGGCGCCATTCAATTGCCTCGCTCCCGCTTCCAGCAATGGCAAGCCGCCGGAATCGAGACCGCGGTGTTCAGCCCCCTGTTCGCCCGCAAGACTCAAGGTCCGCGCAATTTGCGCAATCATCGAAAAATGGCCATCGCCGACGGCACACGGCTCTGGGCTGGCGGCAGAAATCTCGCGGCGGAGTACTTCGTTGGGCGGAATGGCGCAGCTCCGTGGCGCGATTTGTCCTTCGATTTGGACGGTCCGGTGGCGAATGCAGCCGCGTGCCAATTCGAGGCCGACTGGGTGGCTGCGGGGGGTAAACCCGCCGCACCCACCGTCGCGGCGCCTGCGGCGTCCGATCCACCTTCCAGCCGGGCCCAGTATCTGCCCAGCGGTCCCGATCAAGCAGAGGACACCGTGCAGGCGCTGCTGATCGATGCCTGTTTCCGGGCGCGTTGCCGCATCATTGCCGTGACTCCGTACTTCGTACCAGATGCCGCACTGGAAATGGCCATGCGTTTGGCTGCGCGGCGCGGGGTCACCATCGACCTGTGCATTCCTGCCACGTCGAATCATCGCCTGCCGGACTTCGTGCGACACCGCGCTCTGCGGGCGCTCAGCGACGTGGGAGTCGGAATTCACTTGTTGCCTTACATGAACCACGCAAAGGCGGTAGTGTTCGACAGCTCACTCGCCGTTTCCGGCTCAGTGAATTTAGATTCGCGCAGTCTTCTGCTCAACTACGAATGCGCCGTGGTCTTCTACGGAACCCGCGAAATCGATTGGCTGGCGAATTGGATTCAAGCCCTGATTCCCGACTCGCAACCCTTCGATTGCCGCGCGCCCGGCTTGTGGCGAGACATTGCGGAAGGGCTGCTCTTGACGGTCGCGTATCAACTGTAACGCAGTGCCCCTAAGTAGGAGAGCGCCTACAGGATTATTTCATCGGCTGTGCGCTACGCATAGTATCCTTGTGCTGCTGCAAATGGATCGGTAGGTACGATGATGGAGTTCAAGGACTACTACAAGGTAATGGGCGTGGCGCGCGATGCCACCGAGGCGCAGATCAAGCAGGCCTACCGCAAGCTTGCTCGCAAATATCACCCGGACGTCAGCAAGGAGAAAGACGCCGAAGCGCGCTTCAAGGAGGTCGGCGAGGCCTATGAAGTACTCAAGAGTCCCGAGAAGCGCGCCGCCTATGATCAACTAGGCCAAGGGCCTCGCCCCGGAGAGGACTTTCGGCCGCCTCCCGATTGGGGCACGGGCTTCGAGTTCAGTGGCGCGGGCGGCCGCGATTCTGACTACAGCGATTTCTTTGAGTCACTGTTTGGCGCCCAAGGGCGCCCCGGATCCCGCGGAAGGCGGGGCGCATTTCATCCCGGGCGCGGTGAAGATCATCATGCAAAGGTGCTGCTCGACCTCGATGCAACGCTGAAAGGCGGCACACGGCAGCTCTCCTTGCACGTCCCCGATATCGGCGCCGACGGCAGATTGGTGTCGAAGGAACGCGTGCTCAACGTTCAAGTGCCGAAGGGCATATTGGCCGGTCAGAGTATTCGACTGGCGGGCCAGGGAGCGCCGGTTCATGGCGAAGGCACGCCCGGCGACCTGTTCATCGAAGTTGAATTTCAGCCGCATCCCCTGTATCGAGTCGATGGCCGCGATTTGTATCTCGATCTGCCGGTGGCCCCTTGGGAAGCGGCGCTCGGCGCCACCGTCAAAACGCCGACACCTACGGCAGCGGTGGACCTGAAAATTCCCTCTGGTGCTCATGCCGGCAGTAAATTGCGGCTCAAGGGCCGGGGCATTCCCGCCTCTCCGCCCGGCGACTTTTACGTCATTCTGCAAATCGCGCTGCCGCCGGCCGACGACGACAAGGCCAAGGCAGCGTATGCGGCTATGGCTGCAGCCTTGCCCTTCAATCCTCGTGCGAACTTGGGAGTGTAGCAATGTCCCCAATGGATGATCAGGCGCTGAGCGGCGTCATCTTCGAGGAATCCGCGGTCCTTACGCTCAAGGACCTAAGCCGCATGTGCGCGGTCGACGAACGGCACATCGTCGAATATGTCGAGGAAGGCGTGATCCACGCCGTTGCCAGCACCGATGAATGGCATTTCAGCGGCGCGGCGCTCCGGCGTACGCGCCTGGCACTGCGCCTCGAGCGGGATCTTGAAATCAATCTCGCCGGCCTCGCCCTCGCACTGGAACTATTGGACGAGCTGCAGCAGCTGCGGCACCAACAGGCGGGACGCTGAATGGCGAGTCTCAATTCGGATGCCTTCGTTTTCTTCGGCGCAACGGGCGACCTGGCGTACAAGAAGATCTTTCCGGCCCTGTATGCCATGGTTCACCGCAGCGGCCTCGCCATTCCCATCATCGGCATGGCGCGCGCCGGCTGGACACTGGACAAGCTCAGGGCACGCGCCCGCGACAGCGTCCAGCACGACGTCAATTTTGAACCGGCATGCTTCGAGAAGCTCGCCGCGCAACTGCGCTATGTGGACGGCGACTACACCGATCCTGCGACGTTCACCAAATTGAAGCAGGCCCTGGGCGCTGCCGCGCGTCCCATTCACTACCTCGCAATTCCGCCCAGCATGTTCAGCAGCGTGGTGCAGGGGCTCGCGAAGTCTGGGTGCGCCGAGAATGCCCGGGTGATTGTCGAAAAACCCTTCGGCCGCGATCTAGCCTCGGCCCAAGCGCTCGATCGCACCCTGCACGAAGTGTTTACCGAACCCTCCATCTTTCGGATCGATCATTATCTGGGCAAGGAAGCGGTGCAGAATCTTTTGTACTTCCGTTTTGCCAATACCTTTCTCGAACCGATTTGGAATCGCCACTACATACAAGACGTGCAGATCACCATGGCGGAACAATTCGGCGTCGAAGGCCGCGGCGCCTTTTACGAGGAAGTGGGCGCCATTCGCGATGTGGTGCAAAACCATTTGCTGCAGGTGACCGCATTGTTGGCGATGGATGCTCCGACCGGCCACGAGCCGCAGGCCATGCAAGCCGAAAGGCTGCGGGTGTTCCGCGCCATGCGGCCGCTCGACCCGAAGGACGTGGTGCGTGGGCAGTTCACGGGCTACCGCGACGAGAAGGGAGTGGCCAAGGATTCGCAGATCGAGACTTTCGCGGCGCTGCGCCTGCACATCGACACCTGGCGTTGGTCCGGCGTTCCGTTTTACATCCGCACAGGAAAGTCTTTGCCCATCAGCGCTACAGAAGTTACCGTGACTTTGAAGCGCCCGCCGCTCGCCATTTTTGATTCGGGGGAGGACATGCCGGCAAATTATTTCCGCCTGCGATTGAGCCCCGAAGTGGTCATCAGCGCGGGGGCGCTGGTGAAGCGCAACGGCGAACAGATGCGCGGCGAGCCCGTCGAGTTGGTCGCTCGGCATCGATCCGATACCGAAAAATCGCCGTACGAACGCCTGCTGGGCGACGCCATCCGCGGCGACACCGCGCTTTTCACCCAGGATGACAGCGTCGAGGCCGCGTGGCGGGTGATCGATCCGGTGTTGGCGACGCAGCCTCCGGTGTTGGAATACGCGCCCGGTACCTGGGGACCCGCCGCTGCGAACGAGATCGTGAAGGGTCAGGACACTTGGCATGACCCCGTACCCGAGAAGACCTCGCCGTGCTGATCGACGGCAAGATGATCTTTCTATTGGACGTCGACAATACGCTGTTGGATAACGACCGCTTTGCGGCGGATCTCGGTGAGCGACTGGAGCAGGCATTCGGCCCCTCGGAGCGGGCACGGTACTGGGCGATCTTCAGCCGACTGCGCGAGCAATCGGGGCTTGCCGATTATCTGGGCAGCTTGCAGGCATTTCGCACCGGTCTCGATGATCATCCTGAATTGCTCGCCATGTCCGAGTTTTTGCTGGAATATCCGTTCGCCGCCCGGCTCTTTCCGAACGCGCTCGAGGCGGTGGCTCACTTGGACGAAATCGGCCGGCCGGTGGTGTTATCGGACGGCGACATTGTCTTTCAGCCGCGAAAGATTCAGCGCTCCGGGATTTGGGACGCGGTCGACGGCCGGGTCATGATTTATCTGCACAAGGAGCGTGTTCTCGATCACATGCAGGAGCGCTTCTCCGCGAATCACTACGTCATGGTCGACGATAAGCCGAATTTGCTGGCGGCCATGAAGTCCGTCCTTAAGAGTAAACTGACGACCGTGTTCGTGCGCCAGGGGCACTATGCGCGCGCCGCGGACGCTGCATCCGTCGCACCCGCGCCGGATATGACCATCGAGACGATCGGGGACCTCATCCACCACCACTTATCCGACTTCCAGGTACCGCCATGATTATCACGAAACGCCTCCACGATTTGGGTCAAAGCCTCTGGCTCGACAACATCACCCGCGAAATCCTCGACAACGGCACCTTGCGCCGCTACATCGATGAGCTGTCGGTCACAGGTCTCACCTCGAATCCCACCATATTCGACGAGGCCATCGGCAAAACGGCAGCCTACGACGCCGGCATTCGCCAAAAGGCGCAGTCCGGTCTCAAAGGCGAGGAATTGTTCGTCGAATTGGCGCTGGAAGACCTGCGCCGCGCCGCCGATTTGTTTCGGCCGGAGTTCGACCGCACGTCGGGAATCGACGGTTGGGTTTCCATGGAGGTATCGCCGCTGCTCGCGAATGACACCAAGACGACACTCGAAGCGGCGCTACGCATACACAAGCAGGCCAACCGGCCAAATTTGTATATCAAGATTCCAGGCACTCCCGCCGGCGTGCCCGCCATCGAAGCGGCAATTTTTGCGGGTGTGCCGGTCAATGTCACTCTGTTGTTCTCGAGCGAGCACTACTTGGCCGTCGCGGACGCTTACCTTAAGGGCATCGAGCGCCGCGTTGCCGCGGGGCTTGATCCAAAAGT
Organism: Gammaproteobacteria bacterium; assembly: GCA_040002315.1. Taxonomy (GTDB): domain Bacteria; phylum Pseudomonadota; class Gammaproteobacteria; order Steroidobacterales; family Steroidobacteraceae; genus Bog-1198. The sequence goes on along the minus strand of JBDUEQ010000102.1, from coordinate 35,377 downwards.
CAGTTCGGTTGCCTCGCTGTTCGTCAGCCGCTGGGACCGGGCTGTCGGCGAGAAGGTGCCGCCGGAGTTGCGCAATCGGTTAGGTATCGCCATCGCCGGCCGCGCCTACCGCGCACATGACGAGTTGCTGGCCGGTAAACGCTGGCGGGATCTCGAAGCCGCGGGTGCGCGCAAACAACGCATGCTATGGGCGAGTACGGGCAGCAAGGACCCGAAGGCCGCGTCGGATCTATACGTCTCGGCGCTGGCGGCTCCCGACACCATCGACACCATGCCGGAGAAGACCTTGCTTGCCTTCGCCGCGAGCGGAACCATCAAGCCCGTGATGGCGAAGGACGGCGGCGACGCCGAGCAGGTCCTGGGCGCCTTTGCCAAAGCCGGCATCGACGTCGCCGCGCTCGCTGCCCGCCTGCAACTGGAGGGCGCAGAGTCCTTCGTCAAGTCCTGGTCCGAGCTCATGAAGCGCATCGCCGACAAGAGTGCGGCACTGGCCACCGCTTGAACCCGAGGATCAATCCCGGCGCCGGCGAGGCAGCGCCGGCGTCGTCGTTGGTGGACGTGCCACGGCTCATTACCGCCTATTACAGCGAGCGTCCGGATCCGGACGTTCCGGCGCAGCGGGTCGCTTTCGGCACGTCCGGCCATCGCGGCACCTCGTTTGACATAGGCTTCAACGAATTCCATGTACTCGCCATCACTCAGGCCATTTGCGAGTATCGCAAGCAGCAGAACATCAACGGCCCGCTGTTCATCGGCTTCGACACTCATGCGCTGTCGGCGCCGGCGTTTGCGAGCGCCCTCGAAGTGCTCGCCGCCAACGGCGTCGAAGTCATGGTCTCGGCGGGCGACGAATACACGCCGACACCGGCTATTTCGCATGCCATCCTGACCCATAACCGCGGACGTCATACGGGCTTCGCCGACGGCATCGTCATTACACCCTCGCACAACCCTCCCGACAGCGGCGGCTTCAAGTACAACCCGCCGAACGGCGGTCCGGCAGACTCCGATGTCACTCACTGGATCGAGGCGCGGGCGAACGACTTGCTGCGATCGGGGATGAGCGCCGTCAACAGGACGGGATTCGCCGCCGCGCGGCGCGCCGACACCACTCATGAGCACGATTATGTGCGAAGCTATGTAAACGACCTTGGCGCCGTGCTGGACATGGAAGCCATACGCAATTCCAACATTCGCATGGGAGTCGACCCACTGGGCGGCGCCGGTGTGCATTTCTGGGCGCGCATTGCCGAGACCTATCATCTCGATCTGACGGTGGTCAGCGACCAGGTGGATCCCACCTTTCGTTTCATGACTTTGGACTGGGACGGCAAGATCCGCATGGACCCATCGTCCTCGTATGCCATGCAGCGGCTCATCCATCTCAAGGACAAGTTCGATATTGCCTTTGCCTGCGACACTGATCACGACCGCCACGGCATCGTCACGGCCAGCAGCGGCTTGATGCCGCCGAACCATTACCTGGCGGTGGCCATCGATTTTCTGTTTCGCACTCGAACGCGCTGGCGTACGGACGCGGCCGTCGGCAAGACCGTGGTGAGCAGCGCCATGATCGATCGGGTGAGCCGCCGCCTGGGCCGCACCCTGTATGAGGTGCCGGTCGGGTTCAAATGGTTCGTGGCAGGCTTGGTTGACGGCAGCTTGGGGTTCGGCGGCGAGGAAAGCGCCGGCGCGTCCTTCAGCCGCATGGACGGTGGGGTCTGGACCACGGACAAGGACGGTCTGGTGCCGGCATTGCTGGCAGCCGAGATCACGGCCCGTACCGGCAAAGATCCGGGCGAGGCGTACAGCGCCATGTCTCGGGAATTGGGTGCGGTTTTTGCCAATCGCGTCGACGCGGCCGCGAATGCCGAGCAGAAGAAGACGCTCAGCAAGCTCGACGCCGCACAAATGCACGTTACGGAGCTTAGCGGCGATCCCATCGAGCAAATCCTCACGCGCGCACCCGCCAACAATGCGCCCATCGGCGGCGTAAAGGTAATCTCGAGAGGCGGCTGGTTCGCCGCGCGGCCCTCGGGAACCGAAGATATCTACAAGATCTATGCCGAGAGTTTCCATGACGAGGAGCATCTGGGCCAGCTGACCGCCGAGGCGCAGCGCATCGTCGATGCGGCGCTCGTGGGCGTTTAAAGCCCGCGATCTCGCCTTGCCGGCTCGCAACGACATAGCCCTCACCGACACCGCGAAACGGCTCTTGCCGTGGCTGGTGGCGGTGGGATTTTTCATGGAATCGCTCGATACGACGATTCTAAATACGGCTGTGCCCGCCATCGCGCAGGCACTAAGAGTGCCGCCGCTCAGCATGAAGGCCGTACTGGCGAGCTACACCTTGAGTCTCGCCGTGTTCATTCCCATCAGCGGCTGGATGGCCAATCGCTTCGGCACACGGCGCGTATTCGCGTCCGCGATCGGCATCTTCACGCTCGGCTCGTTTCTATGCGGCATTTCCAGCAATATTCACTGGCTGGTTGCTTGCCGCATATTGCAGGGCTGCGGCGGCGCCCTGATGCTTCCGGTAGGACGCCTCACCATGTTGAGAACTTTTCCCAAATCCGAGCTTATCGGCGCCATGAGCTTCGTCGCCATCCCGGGGCTGATCGGCCCCATGCTGGGGCCGCTGCTCGGCGGTTTGATCATTGCGTACTTCCATTGGAGCGTCATCTTCTTCGTCAACATTCCGATCGGCCTCGCGGGCCTTTACATGGTCTATCGGCACCTGCCCAATTACCGCGAGAAACGCAACTATCCGCTCGACGTCGTCGGACTGGTGCTGTTCGGCTCTGGGATTTCCCTGCTGTCCTATGTGCTGGAGGTTTTCGGCGAGACCAGTTTGAGCGTACGAGAAATGCTGGGACTGCTGGCCATCTCCGCTGCACTACTCGGGGCCTATGGACTGCATACGACACGCACGGCGCATCCGCTATTGCGTTTGGCGCTGGTGCGGATCCGCACCTTCCGCGTTTCGGTGAGCGGCAATCTATTTACTCGCCTGGGGATCGGCGGAATTCCCTTCCTCCTGCCGCTGCTCTACCAGATTGGTCTGGGCTTCACCCCGATCCAATCCGGTCTGCTCATCATGCCGCAGGCGCTGGCCGCCATGACCCTGAAGCTGACCATGCCGCTGATCCTGAAGAGATTCGGCTTCCGCCGGGTGCTGATCGCCAACACCATCTCCTTGGGTTTGATGATATTGCTATTTTCGACCATCGATGCGCATACGCCCGTGTGGATGATCGTGGTGATGGCCTTCACTTTCGGGTTTCTCACGTCGCTGCAGTACACCAGCATGGGGACGCTGGCATACGCGGATGTCTCAGAACGCGAAGCCAGTCCTGCCAGCACTATCGCCAGCACCGTTCAGCAAATGGCCGTGAGTTTCGGCGTAGCCGCAGCGTCGCTCGCAGCCGCCCTGTTCATTCCCGATGGATTGCATGCGACTCCATCGGAAATGATCCACGGCATCCACCTGGCGCTGTTGGCATTGGGTGCATTGACCATCGTGTCGACCATCGTGTTCAATGGGCTCAAGGAAGGCGATGGGGACGCCGTCAGCCGGCACAAGGTGACCCTTCCCGGCGGCTGACGGCATTCGATAGTGCAGGCGGAGACTACTATGAGCACTCCCTTCGACGTACATTGGAAATCACAGGGCCCGCCGCTCAGTTTCTCCGATGTCTGGTCTCGCGAGCTCCGCGAGCTTGCCGTAGATGCGGTGCCGAAGGACGCAGTGGACGCTGCGGCCACCGAGGCTGAGAAACTAAAGCAGCTGGCCCGTGGCGTCGATTCGCTGCCCGAGCCGATCGCAGCGCTGTGCCTTTCCGGCGGCGGCATTCGCAGCGCAAGTTTCGCACTCGGCGCGCTGCAGGCGCTCGCCGGCCGCGGCCTGCTCGACCGATTTCACTACTTGTCGACAGTCTCCGGCGGCGGCTACATTGGAGGCTGGCTGAGCGCCTGGCGGCTCGCCACCCAAAGCGACAAGGCGGTCATCGATGGCCTGCTGAGCCTGCAATCCTCGGGCAACGAAGCGCCGGAGATCCAAGGAATACGGGCCGACAGCAACTATCTCACACCCAGGCTCGGACTGATGTCGGCGGACACCTGGGCGGTGCTCGCTCTCTACGTTCGGAATCTATTTCTCAATTGGTGCATTTTTGTACCGTTTTTTCTCGGCGCCATCATGATGCCGCGCGTCTGTGTTGCCGTACTCACGCTCGCGGTGCTTGCCGTGCCGGAGGACCGCGAGCAATACGCCTCCCTGCTTATCGCCACCGCCGCCGTCTTTCTCGCCATCGCGCTCGCCGCCAATGTGTACGGCCGGCATGCACTGATCGGCAAACGCCCGTCGCGAAAGAAATACTTGCTGTACATTTTACTGCCCACGGTGGTGGCGGCAATGATGGCGACTTGCGCAGCTTGTTTTGCCGATGTTTATCCCTCAGCCGGCGACACCTTCCGCGGGGGAATTCTCATCGGCGCGGGCATCTATTCGTTAAGCTGGTGGGGTGCGTATCTTGTGTTGCGGCGGCAGAAGGTCACCATGGGCTTGAAGGATTTCGCGCCCTGGGCGGTGGCCGGTGGGCTGGTTGGCCTGCTCGGCGCGCTGGTCGTGCGCTTCGTCATCGATTCCGAAATTTCGCCTGCCGAGATGGCCGTGACCGGGCTCAGTGTTCTAATCCTGGTGCTGTTCGTCGGTGAGTTGATGTATGTGGGGCTGTCGAGTTTCCTCATCCACGCAGAGGAGGATCGCGAATGGCTGGCGCGATCTTCGGGGTGGCTGTTCGCGGCGGCGATGACTTGGCTGGTGTGGGCGGGAATTTCCCTTTATGGACCGCCGGCGCTGGAGCTTGTATCAAGTTCCATGAAGACGGCGCTTGCCGGTCTAAGTGCTGCCGGCCTGTCGGGCGCCGTGGCCTTGATTCTAGGATGGAGCAAGAAGACGGCGGCGGCAGCCGGCCGTTCCGGCTTGCACCCTTCACTGACGCAGGTGGCGGGCGTCGCGGCCGTCATCTTCGCGCTATCCATCGGGCTGCTGCTGTCAGGCGCGGCGGCGCAGATCGAGGCCGCCTCGACTCTACTGCCCTGGCAGGGCGCTCGCTTGGTGGTTTATTGGGATGCTGCCTTAGCGGCGCTCCTGATCGTGCTGGCGGCGCTGGTATCCACTGCAATCAACGTCAATCGATTCTCGCTCCATGCTCTGTATCGCAACCGAATCATCCGTGCGTTCTTGGGCTCCGCGCGTGCCAACGCAAGAACGCCGCGCACGCCGGACGCCTTTACCGGATTCGACTTCAATGATAATCGCCGCATGGCTGATTTGAATTCGGGGATCACCTCGAGGCGCCTGTTTCACGTCATCAACACGGCGTTGAATGTCGTATCGTCGGCCAACCTCGCCTGGCAGGAACGCAAGGCGGAATCGTTCGCGATAACGCCTGTCGCTTGCGGAAATCCGCGCGTGGGCTTCCGTCCCACCCGCGACTTCGGCGATCGCAACCGCGGCATCTGTCTCGGCACGGCCATGGCAATTTCGGGCGCTGCCGTGAGCCCCAATCAGGGATACAGTTCCTCGCCGCTGATGGGATTCCTGCTGATGCTGTTCAACCTGAGGCTCGGCTGGTGGCTCGGCAACCCGCGGCGGCAATTCTTTCGGCGCGAAGGGCCGCTGTTCAGCCTCACCCCTGCACTCAAGGAAATCGCCGGCGCGACCACGGATACGGGCAGTTGGATCTACCTCTCGGACGGCGGACATTTCGAAAATCTCGGCGTTTACGAAATGGTGCGGCGGCGTTGCCGGCTCATTGTCGTCTCGGATGCCGGTTGCGATCCCAAATGCACCTTCGAAGATCTCGGCAATGCAGCGCGAAAGTGCTTCATCGATTTTGGAGTCGGCATCGAGTTCAGCGAACTGAAGATCGGCGCCCGGCGAGAGCCTCCGGCGGCATCGGCTCGCGTGGCGCTCGGAGTGGTCACTTACCCCGAGTCGAACACGCCGGGCGTGCTGCTCTACATCAAGCCCACCTATTGCGGCACCACCGAGCCGCCGCAGGTGCGAAGCTATGCCGCATCGCATCCGGCATTTCCACATGAACCCACGGGTGATCAATGGTTCAGCGAATCGCAATTGGAAGCGTACCGCGCGCTCGGCGCGCATATATTCGAACGAATTTGCAGTGGCGGCATCGAGCTTGCGCCCGGCGTTAAACCGGCGGAGATGGACTTCGAGTCGCTGCTGGATGCGGCAAGAAAGTGTCTTGCCAGTTCAGGGCAGGCCGCGTAATCACTCTTTCTTGATTTCGTGTCCGCCGAATTGATTGCGCATGGCCGACAGCAGCTTGTCGGTGAATGAATCCTTGTCGCGCGAGCGCAGCCTTTCGAGCAGCGACAGGGTGATGACCGGCGCGGGCACCCCCAGTTCGATGGCCTCCGCGACGGTCCAGCGACCCTCGCCGGAATCGGCGACATAGGGCGCGATTCCCTTCATGGTGGGATTCTTCGCCAGTGCGTCCGCGGTCAGGTCCAGCAGCCACGAACGCACGACGCTGCCGTATCGCCAGATTTCCGCGATTTGATGCAGATCGAGATTGAACTCGGTTTTGTGCTGCAAAATGGAAAAGCCTTCGGCGTAGGCCTGCATCATTCCGTACTCGATGCCATTGTGGATCATCTTGGTGTAGTGTCCGGAGCCGACGGGGCCGACCCGGCCCCAGCCTTGATCCTTCGCCGGCGCCAGCGTCTCGAAAATCGGCCGCAGCCTCTCGACCACCGCCGCGTCACCCCCGATCATCAGGCTATAGCCTTCGGCCAGCCCCCACACGCCGCCGCTGGTGCCGGAATCGACGTAGTTGATCTGGCGTTTCGCCACCGCCGCCGCGCGCCGTAGGGTGTCGAGATAATTCGAATTGCCGCCGTCGATGATCGTGTCGCCGGCGGACAGCAGCGGCAGGAGGCCGTTGATCGTGCCGTCGGTGATCGTGCCGGCCGGAACCATCAGCCATATCACACGTGGCGCCTTGAGCTTCGCAACCATTGCCTCGAGCGTGGCCGCGGTTTCCGCCCCCTTCTGCTCGAGGGCAGCGCGTGCCGCATCGGCCGGATCGAAACCAACGACTTTGTGGCCGTCGCGCATCAGCCGCTGCGCCATGTTCGCGCCCATACGGCCCAAGCCAATCATCGCAATTTGCATAAAATTCAACCCATTCGCGCGAACGCACCAAGTTTTAGTATAGATCCCGACCCGCGGCGAGGTACAGCGCGATCTATGGTGGAAGATGGCGACATCCCCGGGCTTCAATCATTGAGAGTCGGTGGACGTCGCCTTACGCTCGGTTGCAGGCACAAATCTGTGAAGTCACCTTATGTTGTGGCTACAGCGACCGCGAAATGACCTCTTTCATGATCTCGTTGGTGCCGCCGTAAATACGCTGCACCCGCGAATCGGCGAACATGCGGCACACCAGATATTCGTTCATATAACCGTATCCGCCATGCAGCTGCACGCACTCATCGAGCACTTCCTGCTGGGTATCGGTGATCCAGTATTTGGCCATCGACGCGGTGACGGTGTCGAGAGTGCCGGCAACGATCTTGGCAATGCAGTCATCGATGAACACGCGCGCGATGCGCGTCTTGCTGGCGATCTCCGCCAGTTTGAACTTGGTATTCTGAAATTCCGCAATGCTCTTGCCGAAGGCCTTGCGATCCTTGACGTACTTGAGGGTTTCAACGAGCGCCCCTTCCATGGCGCCCACGGCCGCCACGGCAATCACCGCTCGTTCATAGGGCAGATCGCTCATCAGTTGATAGAAGCCCTGTCCCTCGGCGCCGCCGAGCAGATTGGCGGCGGGCACGCGCACATTCTCGAAGAACAGTTCCGAGGTGTCCTGGGCTTTCATGCCCATCTTGTCGAGAATGCGCCCGACGCGAAAGCCCTCGAGGTTCGCGGTCTCCACCATGATGATGGACGTGCCCTTGGCTCCTGCGCCGGGCTGGGTCTTGACGACCAGCGCAATTAGCTCGGCAAGAAATCCATTGGTGATGAATATCTTCGAGCCGCTGATCAGGTAATCGTCGCCATCCCGCACCGCGCGCGTCTTTAGTCCTTGCAGGTCGGAGCCGGCTGCGGGTTCCGTCATGCCGATGGCGCCGATCAGTTCACCGCGCGCCATGCGCGGCAGAAAACGCTGCTTCTGCTGCGCAGTGCCGTGATTCACCAGATAGTGCGCGCAGATGCTGTGCACCCCCTGACCGAATCCGCTCAGGCCGCGCCGCGCCAGTTCCTCGTAAAGCACCACTTCATGGCGGAAGTCGCCGTCGCCGCCGCCATAATCGGCCGAGACATCGGTGCACAGCAGGCCCATCGCGCCCGCCTTGCGCCAGATCTCCTTGCCTACATGCTGTTGTTTGCGCCATTGCGCCTCGTTGGGCACCATCTCGGCGTCGAGAAATCGGGCCGCCGCTTCGCGAAAAATCGCCAGGGTTCCATCCATCCACGGCGATGCATAATCATTCATCGCCGCGGTACTACGCGATGGGCTTGACGGGCATTGGATCCGCGGGGGCGTCACTCACATCTGCCGATTCCGGGGCGGTGGCCCGCCGCTGCTGCTTCGCATCCTGTCGAGCCTTCCGGGCAGCCTCTTTTTGTTTCTTCGCGTGACGATAATTCGGCTTTGCCACCTAAGTCTCCTGAAATGATTTTGTGATTTCGAGTCTACTCTGCCTGGACCGAAACGCGAACCGATAAACGATGCCTTCCACCACCGATGATGACTCCGCGCAGCGGCGAGACGTCGCCGAAGTCCCTGATCCAAGCGATGACGATATGATCGGTCGCCACACTCACGTCATTGGTCGGATCGAGATCAATCCAGCCGAAAGGTGCGCAAAACACCGAAACCCAGGCATGCGATGCGTCGGCGCCCTGGCAAGGCAGCGTCGGATCCGGGCGGCGCAGGTACCCGCTGACGTAGCGCGAAGAGACTCGTGCGCGTCGCGCGCAGCAGCCGTGCCTTGTCCTCGCAGCATTCCGCTATTGCGGCCCAGCCAGAATAGATTTCCCGCCAGCCGCCCGACTCCGTGGCAATGGCATAGACGCGAATGCCGTTTGGGCTACTATACCGGGGCGTGGCAGATCAATCTCAAAAGTCCTGGGTACGCTCCGCGGGTTTCGGCTTAGCCATCCTCTCGTTCATCAATCTATTCAGCTATCTGGACCGATACATCGTGTCCGCGCTGGCCGAAAGCCTGAAGCATGCGAACATGGGTCTCTCGGATGCGAATTTGGGTTCGCTCATGTCGGGGTTCCTGATCGTGTACACCCTGACGGCGCCGATTTTCGGCGCGTTGGGCGACCGGCGTTCACGGCCGCGATTGATCGCGCTGGGGGTGGCGTGTTGGAGCTTCGCGACCGCCCTGTCGGGGTTGGCGGGCAGTTACCTCACCCTGTTCTTGGCGCGCGCATCCGTGGGTGTGGGTGAGGCCGCGTACGTAACGATCGCGCCGAGTCTGTTGTCGGATTATTTTCCGGTACGCCAGCGCGGACGCGTCATGGCCATTTTCTTCTGCGCGATTCCTGTGGGTTCCGCGCTCGGCTACGTGGTCGGCGGACTGGTCGACAACCAATACGGCTGGCGCGCGGCATTCTTCGTCGCGGGGATTCCCGGTTTGCTGCTGGCGGCGCTGTGCCTGTTGCTGCGCGATCCGCCGCGCGGAGTACAGGATGCAGGCGGCGCGGCTAAGACGCCGGCGCCGCGGTCTTCCATCGCCAGCATCCCCCGCGCCACCTGGGCTGCCTATGTGCGGCTCGCGCATAACAAGCCGTACCTGCTCACGGTGTTGGCATACGCCGCGTACACCTTTGCGCTGGGTGGTCTCGCATTCTGGATGCCCGCGTTTCTCGAACGCGTTCGGGGTATTCCGCGCAGCGAGGCCACCGTCAGCTTCGGCACCATCGTGGTCGTCACTGGCTTCATCGGCACCTTCGTCGGCGGTTGGCTCGGTGACTACTGCGTCAAGTATTCACGCCAAGCCTATCTTTGGCTGTCGGCAATCGCGACCCTGGTCGCGGCTCCCTGCGTGTGGCTGGCGCTGACGACGCCTTCCCATACGGGGTACTTGACCTGGATGGTGGCGGCGCAGCTGTGCATGTTCTTATCGACCGGCCCGATCAACGCCGCCATGATCAATCTCGTCTCACCCACGGAGCGGGCCACGGCCATTGCACTCAGCGTCTTCACCATCCACGTGCTCGGCGACGTGCCCTCGCCTTTTCTCATCGGCGCCCTGTCGGATGCATCATCCCTGGGGCAGGCCGTCAAAATAGTGCCCATCGCGGTGCTGATCGCCGGTGGCCTGTGGATCTTGGCGGCGCGTGCACAGGCAAAATCGCCGGCGCCGGCAGGTTCCTAGCCTTCGCGCGCGCGGCGAATGTCTTGCAGATGGACGGCCAAATCTGCGCGCGCCGCCATGTCCTGCAGATCCGCCGACACCTTGCGTTGCCAGTTCGGATATTCGCGATCCGTTCCCGGCACGTTGACAGGCAGGGTTTCGCCCAGCAGATCTTCGATTTGCAATGCGACCAGCGCGGTTGCCGAGCGCGCCAGGTACAGGTGCAGCGCATGCGCGAGAGCGGCGGTGAACGCATCGTGCGGCCCCGCCGGCTGCGGGGGTTTGAGTCCCTGGCTCTCGAGGGTGTCGAGCAGCAATTCTCGATCATGCTCGCGCTCTCGAATGACCTCGCCCTCGACCTCGGCGCTGGGATACAAATTCAGACGGCGGCGCAACTCGATGTCGTGTCCCTCCCAATAGCTGCGCAGCGTGGGCATGTCGTGCGTCGTCGCAGTTGCCAACGCATGCCTTACGTATTCGCCGGGGCGGCGGAAACGGCCCTCCAGCTTTTCGAACAGCAGAACCTTGTAGTGATACAGGCCATATTCGGGCATGGCGCGGCGCATTTCGTCGGGCACCACGCCTAGGTCCTCGCCGACCACGAGGCAGGCGGCGCGCGCGCTCTCGAGCGCCAATACCGTGAGCAGTTGCTCCAATGGATAGTGAACGTAGGCGCCATCGGTAGGCGAGCATCCGCCCGCCACCCACCATAGGCGAAACAGCGACATCACATGATCCAAGCGCAGCGCGCCGTAGTAGCGCATGTTGTTGCGGATCAAACGCACGAAGCCCTGCAGCCGCTGCGATTGCATCAGCAAAGGATCCTGCGGCGCAATGCCCCATCCCTGACCCTTGAGTGCCAGAGGATCCGGCGGCGCGCCGATTTCCGCGCCCATGCAATAGCTGTCTTGATCGGACCAGGTTTCGGAACCGGAGGGGTTCGCACCGACAGCATAGTCGCCGTACAGGCCGATCGGCATGCCGAGTTCGCGCGTCAGGGCTTGCGCGTCGCGCAACTGTTCGTGCGCCAGCCATTGCAGGTAGGCGTAGAACTCGACTTCCGCCCGGTTGTCCGCCGCGAACTTTAAGGTGGCCTCGCCATTCGCATCCCGAAACTCCTGCGGCCAGTTCAACCAGCCGGAAGCCGCTCCCCGTGTCGAGCGAAAATACCGATCCAGCGCGTCGAAACGAGCATGCCTTTGCAATAGCTCGCCGCCGTCTGCCACGAATTCGAGAAAGGCCCGCCCGCGCTCGGTCTCGGGCGCGAGATGCCGGTCGCGAAACTCGCCATACAGCATCGCGAGAATCTCGAATTTAAGATCTGCTACGCCCCGGTAATCCACCAGTTCTCGGGCACGCAGATCGCAAAGCCGCTGCGCAATCTCCGGCTCGGCCAAGCGCACGGAAGCCGCCGCGCATTCCTGAAATTCCGGCACCAGCGGGACGGCAATGTATAACACGTTGAGAAAGTGCCGGCTCGAAGCGCTGTACGGACTGCATCTCGCGGGGTCCGCGGGCGCGAGCGCATGCAGTGGGTTCAAACCGATGAATCCGGCGCCGTGCGACGCCGCCCAACGGATCAGCAGCGTCAAGTCGCCGAAGTCCCCCATACCCCAATTGTCGCGCGAACGCAGGGTATACAACTGCACGGCAATGCCCCAGAGCCGCGCGCCGCCCTGAATTGCGGCGGGTGTATGGCACTGCGCCGGCGAAACGACGAGCAAGCAGCGTTCAACCGCCCCGCCGGCGATTTTGGCCTCCAGTTCGTGATAGCCGGGCGGAATATCGAAGGGCAGTTCGAGATGCCGACGCGTGATCCAAGATCCTTCGACCTCACCTCTCCAGATCTCCCGGCAATCGGCCGTCGAGGTCACGCCCTCGCGACACGAGCCGTCCTCGAAGCGCACCGACCACACGAGCGCCGCGCCGAATTCGCGCGCCGTCACATTGATGTCCATGCCGATGCGCGCGCCGTGCGCCGCGGCCAGCGGCGGCAGGAAATTGCGCCAGCGAGTCACTTCGAGGCGGGAAAGTTCGCGCGCCGCAGCGTCTGGGTCGTCGATCTCGCACCCCATGGCGCGCAGCAGCGCCTGCTTCGTCTGTGCGGCGAAGCAGCGCAGTTCGCCGCGGTAATCGTGGTAGGCATCGCCGATTCCGCGCAGGCGCGCCATTCTCTCCATTACCGCCGGGTCGGCCAAATCAACACTCCAATAAAGCGACGCTGGAAAGCTCGAGTCGATACTGGCGCACAGCGCCCAGGCTCTGCGCCTCAAAACTGTCGAGCGCGGTATCGAATTGACGGATCCATGGCTCCGCGGCTGGAGCGATCGGCAGCAGGAATGTTTGCGCGCTGTCGCTGCCGTTCAGCAGCAACAAGAGTCGTCCACCCGAATTGCTCTGCTTGCCGAACCAGATGCCCAAGGTGCGCAGGTTCGCGTCGTGCCAATCACTCTGCGTCATCTCGGCGCCGCCGGCATTTAACCACGTCACATCCTTGACGCTGGCGCGCGAGGCCGCGCCCTTGAGAAAGGTCTCGCGCCGGAACTCGACGTGCCGCCGACGCAACTGCGCGAGCAATTGCACGAATCTCAGCAAGTTCAAGTTGCTGCGGCGCAGGCGCCAGTCCAGCCAGGAAATCTCGTTGTCCTGACAGTAGGCGTTGTTGTTGCCGCGCTGCGTGCGGGCAAATTCATCGCCGGCCTGCAGCATCGGCACACCCTGTGAAAAGAACAGGGTAGCCAATATATTGCGCATCTGCCGCCGGCGCAGCGTGTTTACCGCCGCATCCTCCGTGGGACCCTCAACCCCGCAATTCCAGCTCAGATTGTCGTTATGGCCGTCAGCGTTGTTCTCCAGATTGGCTTCGTTGTGCCGCTCGTTGTAGGACACTAGATCGCACAAGGTGAAGCCATCGTGCGCGGTCGGGAAATTGACGCTGGCGGTGGGCTTGCGGCCGTTGTGCCGGAATATGTCGCTGGAACCGGCGAAGCGCTCGGCAAGCTCGCCGACCTTTCCGCCGTCGCCTCGCCAAAACGAGCGCACGGCGTCGCGATAGCGGTCATTCCATTCCGCCCAGCCCGGCGGAAATCGCCCCAGTTGATAGCCACCCCAGCCCACATCCCACGGCTCGGCGATCATTTTGACGAAGGCCAGCGAAGGTTCGGCGCGCAGGGATTTGAAAAAAGCCGAGTGCTCATTGAAATCATTGCCTTCGCGGGCCAGCACGGTGGCCAGATCGAAGCGAAACCCATCCACGTGCATCACTTCGACCCAATACTTGAGGCAATCGATGATGAGCGTGCGCACCTGACCCTGCTCGCAGTTGACCGTGTTGCCGCAACCGCTGATGTTCTCGTAGAAGCGCTTGTCCTGCGGCATGAGACGGTAATAGACCGAATTGTCGATGCCGCGCAGCGAGAGCATTGGGCCGCCTTCGTTGCCCTCGGCCGTGTGATTGAATACCACGTCGAGAATCACCTCGATTCCCGCCCCATGCAGTGCCTTCACCATGCTCTTGAATTCGGCGACGGCGTCGTGCACGGCGTATTCGTTCGCCGGCGCAAACCAGGCGATGGAGTTGTAGCCCCAGTAATTAGTGAGCCCGCGCTCGCGCAGGAACTGTTCGCTGACGAAGGCCTGGCAGGGCAGCAGCTCGACTGCGGTCACCCCGATGGACTTCAAATGCTCGATTACCGCCGCCACAGTCAACCCCAGGTACTTGCCGCGAAAGTCCGTCGGCACCGCCGGGTGCAGCTGGGTAAAGCCCTTGACGTGCAGCTCATAGATCAGCGTATCGCGCCAGGGATGCGCGGGAGGGCGGTCGCCGCCCCAGTCGAAGTCGCCATCAACCACGCGCGAACGCAACGGCGCGGCGCTCCCGAGCTCGCGCGAGTATGGATCAAGCAGCGCGAATGATGGATCGAAGCGCTGACCCTTATGCGGCTCATTCGGGCCGTGCACATAGTACGCATAGTGGCTTCCGGGGCCTGCGCTGCGCGGCGACAGCAGGCCATGCCAAATATCGCCGGTGCGCGCTGGTAAATCATAGCGCTCGAGTTCGGCGCCGCTCTCAGCATCGAACAGACACACCTCGACCCGCGTCGCATGACTCGAGAACAAAGCGAAATTCACTCCGCGCTTGGTCCAGGTGGCGCCCAAGGGCCGTGGCAGGCCCGACTGAATGACCTTCACTGAGGGCCCGGTGGTCCGACGAAGAACATCGCACCCAGCGGCGGCAGGTCGAGGCGCAGCGATAGCGGATACCCTTGGGCAGCTTCGAGCGCAGCGCCGGCCTCCGACTGCTGGTTGTAACCCGAACCGCCGAACTTCACATCATCCGAGTCGAATAGTTTGCGATACATTCCTGCCGTTTCCACCCCAACGAGGTAACCGTCGCGAGGCACCGGTGTCGCATTGAACACACAGGTGATGGGGCTGCCTTCATCTCCGCCGACGGCACGGCGCGCGAACGCCCAGACGCTCTCGTCGGCATTGTGCAAGTCCACCCAACGAAATCCTTCGTGATCGCAATCGCTGCCGTAGAACTGCGGTGTATTACGGTACAGAAAATTGAGATCTCGAACGCAGTCGCGCAAGGCCGAGTGCTCCGCAACGGCGAGCTGCGACCATTCCAACTGCTCGTGATCGCGCCACTCCTGCCATTGCCCGAACTCTGAACCCATGAACAAGAGCTTCTTGCCCGGATGAGCGCACATGTAGCTGAGCAGCAGGCGAAAATTCGCGCGCTTCTGCCAGTCGTCGCCGGGCATCTTGGCAAGCAGTGAACGCTTGCCGTGAACAACCTCGTCGTGCGAGATCGGCAATATGAAATTCTCCGACCAGGCGTAGACGAAGGAAAACGTAATCAACTCGTGGTTGAAACGCCGGTAGACCGGATTCAGCGCGGCATACCGCAGAGTGTCGTTCATCCACCCCATATTCCATTTGAAATTAAATCCGAGTCCGCCGTATTCCGGCGGCTGTGTTACGCCGGCGAAGGACGTCGATTCTTCCGCGATCATCAGCACGCCGGGGAATGCATGATGCACGGCATTATTGGTCTGGCGCAGGAAATCGATGGCCTCCAAGTTCTCGCGCCCACCATCGCGATTCGGCAGCCACTCGCCGGGTTTGCGGCTGTAATCCAGGTACAGCATGGACGCCACGGCGTCGACGCGCAGTCCGTCGATGTGATAGCGATCCGCCCAGAACAGCGCGTTCGCGACCAGAAAATTGCGCACTTCGTGGCGTCCGTAGTTGAAAATCTTGGTGCCCCACTCCATATGCTCGCCCATGCGCGAGTCGGCGTGCTCGTACAACGCGCTGCCGTCGAAATACGCGAGGCCATGATCGTCGCGCGGGAAGTGCGCGGGCACCCAGTCCAGAATGACGCCGATGCCGGCCTGATGGCAGCGATCGACGAAAAACATGAAATCTCGGGGCGATCCATAACGCGCAGTCGCCGCGTAGTAGCCGACCACTTGATACCCCCACGAGGCATCGAGCGGATGCTCGGCGACGCCCATGAGCTCGAGGTGCGTGTAGCCCATCTCCAGGACGTAGGGGATCAGTTGCTCCACGGCCTCGATCCAGCTCATGAAGGGCGGAGTACGCTGATCCCAGGGACGCCGCCATGAGCCCAAGTGCACCTCGTAGGCATTGAAGGGCCGGCGCAAGGGGTTGCTGCGATCGCGTAGCGCCAGCCACTCCGAATCGGCCCAGTCATGGCCTTCGAGCGAGGCCACCACGGAACAATTCGCCGGCCTTAGCTGCATCGCGAATCCATAGGGATCGGCCTTGACGAACAGGCGGCCCTCGCGGTCGCGGATTTCGTACTTATAGGCGGTTCCTTCCTTGAGGCCGGGAATGGCCGTCTCCCAAACGCCGGACGAGGACCGGCTGCGCATGACATGGCTGCGCCCGTCCCAATTATTGAAAGGCCCGACCACGCTCACCCGTTCGGCATTGGGCGCCCAGACGGCGAAACGTGTGCCCTGAGCGATGCCATCGCCATGGGGGTGCGCGCCCAGCTTGTCGTAAATGCGCTCGTGCTTGCCCTCGCCGAACAAGTACAGGTCGAAATCGGTAAGCCCTGATTCGCTCAAACGCGCCACCTTCTAGAGCACGGGCTTCACGGCCCAAATTCGGTCCGCATACTCGCGAATACTGCGGTCGCTGGAGAAATAGCCCATATTCAGACAGTTGACGATGGCCTTACGGCTCCAATCGTCTTCCCGGATATACAGCGCGTCCACCTGCTCCTGCGCCAGTGCGTACGCGGTGAAATCCGCGAGCACCAAAAAAGGCTCGCCATCGCTTAACAAGCGCTCGACCACGAACTTGGCATCAAACTCCGACTCGATCAGACTCAAGGTGCGTTTCAGTTCGGCATTGGCATCGAGCTCGCGCCGCGGCTCATAGCCCGCTGCCCGCCGTGCGGCCACCTCTTCGGCCGTGAGACCGAATATGAACACGTTCTCGGCGCCCACATGGTCGCGAATCTCGATATTGGCACCGTCCAACGTGCCGATGGTCAGCGCGCCGTTCAGCGCCAGCTTCATGTTGCCTGTGCCGGACGCCTCCATGCCGGCGGTGGAGATCTGCTGCGACAGGTCCGCCGCGGGCATGATTTTTTGCGCCAGGGAGACGTCGTAATCCGGAAGAAATACCACGCGCAGCTTGTCGCGAGCGGCCGGATCGGCATCGATGGTGCGTGCCACGTTGTTGATAAGCTTGATAATGGCCTTGGCCATCACGTAGCCCGGCGCCGCCTTGCCCGCAAAGATCACGGTACGCGGCACGATGTCGGCCCGCGGATTCTCGCGAATACGCTGGTAGCGCGCCACCACGTACAGCAAGTTCAACAGCTGGCGTTTGTATTCGTGGATTCTTTTGACTTGCACGTCGAACAGCGAATCGACGCTGATCTCCACACCGGTACGTCGCATCACCTCATCAGCGAGCCGCTTCTTATTGGTGCGCTTGATGCCGCGAAACTGGCGGCGAAATTCCGCATCATCGGCCGCACCCAGCAGCCGTGACAGCTCTTCGAGATCGTTCTCCCAGGCCGACCCCAAGCGCTCCGTCAGCAGCGCGGAGAGGCCGAGGTTGGATTGTTTCAACCAGCGGCGCACGGAAATGCCATTGGTCACATTGATGAAACGCTCCGGATACAGATCAGCGAATCCGGCAAACACCAGCTTGCGCATCAGATCGGTATGCAGCTGCGCAACCCCATTGACCTTGTGGCTGCCGACCACCGCCAGATGCGCCATGCGCACCCGCCGGTCGCCCGCGTCATCGATGATGGAAAGCTGCCGCTGGCGGTCATCGTCGCCGGGGTAGCGCAGCTGTACGGCGCGCAGGAAATCGCGGTTGATCAAGTAAATGATTTGCAGGTGCCGCGGCAGCAAGCGCTCGAACATGGCAACGGGCCAGGTCTCCAGCGCCTCCGGCAACAGGGTGTGATTGGTATAGGAAAATACGCTGGTGGTGATTTTCCAGCTCTCGGACCACGCCAGGCCATGTTCATCGATCAGCAATCGCATCAATTCCGGGATGGCCACGGTCGGATGCGTGTCGTTCAGTTGAATGGCGATCGCGTCGGGTATGGATGCGAGCGAGCGTCCTTCGCTCAAATGCGTCGCCAGGATGTCCTGCAAGCTGGCGCTGACGAAGAAATACTGCTGCTTGAGCCGCAGCTCCTTGCCCTGCGGCGTGGAGTCATCCGGATACAACACGCGCGATAAATTCTTCGCCGCCACCTGATCTTGCACGGCGGCCGAATAATCGCCGGCATTGAAGGCGTCGATGTGGAAGGGCATGATCGCACGACCGGACCACAGCCGCAGATGATTGACCGTAGGACTGCGATTGCCGGGGATCAGCTGATCGAAGCCGATGGCGTAGATATCGGTGGTGTCGACCCAGCGTTGCGCCTCGGACTCTGCCGCCGTCGCCGAGGCTTCGACTCGACCGCCGAATCTCACCGTGTAGCGCACATTATTGCGCGGCGTCTCCCACACATTGCGCAGGCGCAGCCAGCTGCTCGCCACTTCGCGCTGGCCGCCGTCCGCGTCGATGACCTGCGTAAAGATACCGTAGTCATAACGAATGCCGTAGCCCACGGCCGGGTACTGCAAAGTGGCCAATGAATCCAAAAAACATGCCGCGAGGCGCCCCAGTCCACCGTTGCCGAGTCCGGGGTCGACCTCTTGCGCCGCTATATCATCCAGGTCATACCCCATGTTGCGCAGCGCCGCGCGCGCTTCCTGCAGCAGACCGCCCTCGAGGCTCGACAGCGCATTCAACAAAGACCGCCCGGGCAGATACTCCACGGAGAAGTAACACACTCGCTTCACATGGGCATTCGCAACGCGGCGCTGCGTGGCGAGCCAGCGCAATGTCAGCTCCTCCCGCACCGCCAGCGACAATGCGTCGTAAATATCCCGCGCCGTTGCCGAGTCCGGATTCTTGCCGAGGGTTCGGGTAAGCCGATCAAGCAGCGCCGCTTGCAAGGTACCGGGCTGCAGTGCGACGTTTCGACGGGTGGCAAACTGGATATCTATGGAGTTCATCATACGGGGTATTATAGGGTCGAAACTTTGCGGCGGCGGGCGAACCTCACAATGCGGGAATTATCTTGACTACTCCACATTTGGCCGTCGGCATTGACGTCGGCGGTTCATCCATCAAGTGCGCACTGATAGACTTGAATACGGGTGCCTTCGCCGGCGAGCGATTCAGCACTCCGACTCCCGCTCAAGGATCCACCGAAAGCTTGCTGGCCGCCCTCAAAAGCGTGGCGTCAAATGTGCCGGGAGACTACCCGGTGGGCCTGGCATTTCCCAGCGTAATTCGCGACGGAATCGTCCGCACGGCGGCAAATCTCAACAAGACGTGGATCGGAAAATCGCTCGCGGCCATGGCGGCCGAGCATTTGCAGCGTCCCGTGACTGCCATCAACGATGCCGACGCGGCAGGACTCGCCGAACTGCGCTATGGCGGTGCACGCGCGGTGCAGGGTACAGTGCTGCTGCTCACGCTGGGGACGGGCATAGGCAGTGCCCTGTTCGTCGACGGCCAGCTGGTGCCGAACACGGAATTCGGTCATCTCCAAGTGGCGGGACGCGAGGCAGAACACCGTGCATCCGGGCGTGCCAAAGTGGACCAGAACCTCTCCTGGGATGGCTGGTCGGAACAATTGAATCTGGTATTGAACGAAATGCACGCATTGCTCTGGCCCGATCTCATCGTCCTGTGCGGCGGCATCACCGAGGAACCGGAAAAATTTCTGCACAAACTACACTGCGAGGCGCGGTTGTGCGTGGGGAGCATGCGTTCAGAGGCCGGCATCGTCGGCGCGGCATTGGCGACGATGGTGGTGTCGTCGAATCGCGCGTGACCGCGGCGGCTTCGATCAGAGTCGCGGCAGCGGCCGTCTTATCCGGCCTTCTCAGTGCCTGTGCGAGCACCTCGCTCCAGAGTGCCAATCCGCTCCCCTCCCCAGTCTCTGCGCCCGACTTGCCTAATTCGCCGGGCGCCTCTCGCCTGCCGGGGCCGGGGCCGGGGCCGGGGCCGGTCATGGCAAATCTCGCCCTGTCAATGCGCGGCCACCCGTATCGTTACGGCGGCGCCGCGCCGGACGGCTTCGACTGCAGCGGGCTCGTGGCCTACGCCGCGTCGGGTGCCGGCATTCGCGTGCCGCGAACCGCACAGCAACAGTTCGGCACCGGAATGCCGGTTGCGCGCGGTGACCTGCGCCCGGGCGATCTCGTATTCATGCATCTCGCGCGCAAGGAATTGCATGTGGGCATCGTCATCGGGGAGGATCGCTTCGTGCACGCCCCGTCCAAGGGCAGCCATGTACGCATTGATTCGCTGGACGCGCCGCCCTATGCGCGAGGATATTTGGGCGCGCGGCGCCTGACCGATCGTTAGATCCGTCCGGTACAATCCCACATCCCATTGGCAACAACGACGACCGCAAAGGACATCGATATGAAGCTCTACTACTCCAAAGGCGCCTGCTCGCTCTCGCCGCACATCGTACTGCTCGAGGCCGGATTGCCCTACACCCTCGAAAAAGTCGACATGGCATCGAAGAAAACCGAGACGGGTGTGGACTATCTCACCATCAACAGCAAGGGCGCCGTGCCCTCGCTACAACTCGATGACGGCAAGATATTGACCGAAGGTCCGGCGGTCGTGCAATATCTCGCCGATTTGAAACCGGATTCCGGGTTGGCGCCGCGCGCCGGCACATTCGAGCGCTACCAGCTTATGGAAATCCTCAATTACATCACGTCAGAAGTGCACAAGGGCTTCAGCCCGCTGTTCAACCCCGCGTCGTCGGCCGAGATTAAATCGACCGCGAAGGCCGCTCTCGACAAGAAATTTGAATGGCTTACCGGCTTCCTCGGCAACAAGACCTACCTGCTGGGAAATGCCTTTACGGTGGCGGACGCCTATCTGTTCACCATTTTGAGCTGGACCTCGCACGTGGGAATTGATCTTGGCAAGTGGACGGCGCTCAGCGCTTATCACTCGCGCATCGCACAGCGTCCCAAGGTGCAAGACGCGCTGCGCGAGGAGGGTCTGCTCAAGTAGCGGCGTCGACCGCTTCGCTGCCGACGGCCGCGAACTGCAGGGAGGCGAGCCGCGCATACAGCGGACTGTGCACCAGGAGCTCGGCGTGGGTGCCGACCGAAATCTTGCGGCCGTGGTCCATCACCACGATGCGGTCCGCCTTCAATACGGTCGCGAGCCGATGCGCGATGATGATGGTGGTGCGTCCCTGCATCAGTCTTTCGAGCGCCTCCTGCACCAGCCGCTCGGATTCCGCGTCCAATGCACTGGTCGCCTCGTCGAGCAGCAATATGGGCGGATCCTTGAGGATGGCCCGTGCCAGTGCGATGCGCTGCCGCTGACCGCCGGAAAGCCGCGTGCCGCGCTCGCCCAAGAAGGTGTCATATCCCTGCGGCAACTTGCGCAGGAACTCATCGGCGGCCGCGGCCACAGCGGCGGCCTCGATCTCGGCATCACTCGCCGAAGGGCGCCCATAGCGAATGTTCTCGCGCGCACTGGCGCCGAACAGCACCGTGTCCTGCGGCACCAGACCGATCTGTGCACGAACGTCTTCCGGCCGCAGATCCGCCAGCCGCCTATCGTCGATCAGCACGCGGCCCGAATCGGGATCGTAGAACCGCAACAGCAGCTGGAACGTCGTGCTCTTGCCGGCACCCGACGGACCTACGAAGGCGATGGTCTCGCCCGGCGCCACATCCAGGCTGAAATTGGCGAGAGCCGCGCTGTCCGGCCGCGACGGATAATGAAATGTAACATTGTCGAAACGAATCTCTCCGGCGACGCGCGCCGGAAGTTCGATGGGATGCGGCGGTGCGCTGATCACCGGCCGCGCCTGCAACAACTCGCTCAGCCGCTCCATGGCGCCGGCGGCGCGCTGCATCTCGCCCCACATTTCGGTGAGTGCGGCGGCGGAACTGCCGACGAATCCGGCGTACAGCAAAAATTGAAACAGCTGGCCGCCGGTCATGGTGCCGGCGAATACTTGGCGCACTCCCAGCCACAAGACGAGGGTGATGCCCGCGAATACCAGCATGATGCCGAACGCCGTGAGCGAGGCGCGCACGCGCGTGCGGCGTATCGCCGTGACGAAGCTGTCTTCCACAGCCTGGCGATAACGCTCGCTCTGCAGCTCCTCCAAGGTGAACGCCTGCACCGTCTGGATGGCGTTCAGTGTCTCCCCGGCAAGACTGCTGGTATCGGCAATGCGGTCCTGAGACGCCCGCGACAACCCTCGCACGCGTCGGCCGATGACGATCAGAGGCACGACCACCACCGGAATCAGCACCAGCATGATGCCCATGAGCCTGGCGTTCGTGAGCCCCAACATGACGAGTCCGCCGACCAAGCTTAAGGTGGAGCGCAAAACGATGGACAAGTTGACGCCGGAGATGGCTTGCACCAGGGTGGTATCGGTGGTCAACCGGGACAAGACCTCACCGACCCGCGTGGTCTCGTAGAACATGGGATCCATGCGCACCACCCGCCGGTACACCGCCGCACGCAGGTCCGCGACCACCCGTTCGCCAAGCCACGTCACCATATAAAAACGCAGCGCGGCAAATACGCCGAAAATGACGGACGCCGTCAGAAACCCAATAAGATAGCGGTTAAGCGCGCTGGAGTTCTTGGCAGCAATCACATAGTCGATGAGTTCCCGCAGCGCCAGCGGCAATGCCAGCATGGCGGCCGACGCCACCAGCAAGGCGGCCAGGGCGCCCACCAACATGCCCCGGTACGGCCGCAGAAACGGTAACAGCGAACGAAGTGGATTTAGGTTCTTGGCGCGGGGCCGTTCGGCATTAGTACTCATGGCCCAATGATCCCATAAGGGCGCTCGTTGCGTGATGACAACGGCCGAATTGCCTTTCGGCCGAAGGGTCGCTATGGTGCCTCCTCACGGGGATTTGGCGCGCTGAACGAGCGTGCTTCGTTCAAACAAGAAATGAGGATGAATCATGCTGGGACGCTGTAAAAATCACGAGTTGCAGATCAGCCACGCCCGCTTAGGCTTAGCCGGAGCGCTTAGCCTTGCCGTCATTGCCTGGTCGCCGACTGCGGTGGATGCCGCCGAGGCAGGCGCCGCGGATGAGGCCACGGGCCCGCTGACGGAAATCGTGGTAACGGCGACCCGCCACGAGGAGAGTCTCAGCAAGGTTCCCATCAGCGTCACGGCCCTGACGCAAGAAGCCCTGGACATACGCGGCATCAAAGACTTCCAGGACGTCGCCAAGTTCACTCCCGGAGTGAACATCGACAATTCCGGTACCAATAATATTTCGATTCGCGGTATTTCTTCCACCGGCGGCGCAGGCACCACCGGCATCTACATCGATGACACGCCGATTCAAATGCGGGCGCTGGCCTTCAATCCGGACGACGCCCTGCCCAAGTCCTTCGACGTCGAGCGCATCGAAGTGCTGCGCGGCCCCCAGGGCACGCTGTTCGGCGCGGGTTCCGAGGGTGGCACCGTACGCTACATCACCACCCAGCCCAGCCTCACCAAGAGCAGCATTTATAGCCGTTCCGAAGTGTCGTACACCCAGGGCGGAGATCCCAGTTACGAAGCCGGGGTGGCCGGCGGCATGCCCATCATCGACGGCACACTGGGTGTGCGGGCCAGCGTTTGGTATCGGCGCGACGGCGGCTACATCGATCACATCAACCCGGTGTCGCTCGGCAGCGAACAAAAGAACGCAAATTTCGATGAGACCATGCTGGTGCGGTTGGCCGCGGTCTGGGCGCCCACTGACAAAATCACCGTGACTCCCAGTTACTTCTACCAGGACCGCTACCGCAACGACGTCGAGAGCTATTGGCCGCTGTATTCGAATCCAGGCGAAAACCGCCTCGTTAGTGCGGATCCCACGCAGCGCTCAGACCCGGATCGATTTTATTTGATGTCCTTGAAAGTCGAAGGCGATTTGGGCGCCGCCAAGCTGATTTCAAATACTTCCTACTATCACCGTAAGGAAGAAACCGGCTACGACGGCACCTTGTACAACCTCGGGTTCTACCAATATTTCTTGGGACCTGACTTCGGCCTATCGGACCCCCTGCTTCTCGACGGCAATGGCGTACATCTGCCGGACGGCGCGACCAACTATCGCTCGCCCGCCTCCGTCAATAATTCTCAGCAGAACATCACCCAGGAAATTCGCCTGCAATCAAACGATCCCTATGCAAAGCTGATATGGACCACCGGGGTGTTCTTCAGCGTGAATCGTCAGCAGTATCTGGAACAGATACACGATCCGCTGTTGAATGAATTGACCTTGGTAACCACAGGTTCGCCCTACACCGATATATTTACTGACGTGGATGGCAATGCGGTGCCATTCGATCCTCGGTATCCGAACGATTCTTACTTCCTGCTCACCAATGCCAAGGATCAGCAGCTCGCGGCCTACGGCGAGGGAACCTATAGTTTCACGGATCAGTTCAAGCTCACCCTGGGCGCACGGTTTTCACAGTCCAAGTATTCGTTCACCTCCCTGACCGGCGGCCCGCAATTGTTCAATGCGCCGGCCGAAGTCGGCGCCGACAAGACCGAAACTTCCTTCACGCCGAAGGCGAGCTTCTCGTATCAAGCCGACCCGCGGAATCTCTACTACTTCACCTACGCGAAAGGTTACCGCCCGGGCGGCGGCAACAATCCCGTGCCCTACGCCGCCTGCGCCGACGACTTCCAGAGCCTCGGCGTACCGGGAGCGCCGTTGACCTTCAATTCAGACACGGTGAACAGCTTCGAGGTCGGGGCGAAGAATAATTTCAACAACCGGGTAAAAATCTCCAGCAGCGTTTACTACATCCGTTGGAACAACATCCAACAGACCGTGGTGCCGCCGGTCTGCCAGATCTCGTTCATTGCGAATCTTGGCAAGGCGGTAGCCAAGGGTTTCGATATTCAGGCGGAAATTGCCTTGACCGATACGTTCACTATGGAACTAGCCACCGGCTACACAGACGCCCGCTACACCACCGACTCTCGCCTGACTCCTTCTGAAGATCCTCCTGTGGTATCGAAAGGCGATGCGGTCACCGGCCAGAGCGGCCAGCCCGGCGCGCCGTTCACCGCCACCATAGGGCTCGAATACAAGTTCTCGCTGTTCGAGCATGAATCCTTCATCCGCGCCGACGACGAATTCCAAGGGCGTGCCAAGTGGCCGTCGCCGAGCCAAGATGCGACCACTCAACAGTACGACTCCGCGAATTACACCTTGTCGTCCACCAACTTTGCCTCGGCGCGCGCCGGCATGACCTTCGGCGGCTGGCAGGTGGCGGCCTTCGTCGACAATCTCGCCGACACGCACACGGTCACGAACTATAACTGGACCATCGATCCGGGCGACGGCGAAAGCCGATTGCAGCGCCAGTACAGGTTCCGTCCGCGGACCGTCGGACTGTCGTTCACCTACCGCAGCAACTAGACCCGCCGGACTCTGACCCAACCTCCGTGCTGCGCCCGCGTGGCATGGAGGTTTAACAGACCCCGACGGTTCACGGCGAGATTATCCGGTAGACACTGGCGAATCGTGCAGCGGCGACAATACCGTGATCGCCCGGCGCATACTCGATCAGCCAGTCGCCGGCATTCCCCTCGAGGACGTCGCCGCCCGCTGAACGCGCAACGCACCACTTCGTCCTTCATCACCCCGCAAGCGACGGGGTCGCGGCTTAGCTCGGGATTCTCCAGTCTCAGCAACATGGCGCATGGTACCTAAACCTGCCGGGCAGCGAACCGCGGTTGCGCCGGTTTTTGCACGGTGCTACTGTCGGCGAAAGTTATCTAACCATATAACTAATTACGGGGATGCCATGCACGCCACTGCTTCCAAGTGCTTTAGTCGGCGGATTTCCTGGCAAGTGTTGTTTTTACGCACCCTTATAGTGATCACTGCTGTCGGCGCGGCAAGCAGCGCCTTGGCGAACCAGGCCGCCGCCGTCGAACCGGCCGCCGCCGGCGCGCTCGAGGAAATCGTCGTCACCGCGACGCGGCGTGAGGAAAACATCAGCCGCGTACCGGTGAGCGTCACCGCCTTCAACCAGGAAATGATCGATCAGAAAGGTATCAAGGATTTCCAGGACATAGTGCGCTTCACGCCGGGCGTGACCATCGACAATTCGGGCACTAATGCCATCTCCATTCGAGGAATTTCATCTTCCGGCGGCGCCGGCACCACCGGCATCTATATCGACGACTCGCCGATTCAAATGCGTGCGCTCGGATTCAACCCCGATGACACATTGCCAAAAACCTTCGATTTGGACAGGGTCGAGGTTTTGCGCGGCCCGCAGGGCACTCTGTTCGGTGCGGGTTCCGAGGGCGGGACGGTGCGCTACATCATGAACCAGCCCAGCGTCACCACGGAGTCCACCTACGCGAAGAGCGAAGTTTCCTTTACCCGTGGCGGCGAACCCAGCTACGAAGCGGGAGTTGCTCATGGCGGCCCCATCATCGATGATATCTTCGGCTTCCGCGCCAGCGTCTGGTACCGCTACGACGGCGGCTGGATCGACCGCGTCGACCCAACCTCGCGAGAAGTAGTGGATAAGAATTCCAATCGGGCCAATACGGTGGCCGCGAGGTTGGCGTTCGTGATTCAACCCGTCGACGGGCTCAAGATCTCGCCCAGTCTCAACTATCAGAATTCCCGCAAGCACGATATCTCGACCTACTGGCCGGCATACACCGACATCGGCAGCGGAAATTTCAACAATGCTACGCCGGAGCGATTGCCGGATCCCGACCGTTACTACCTGCCGGCAATCAAGATCGAGGCCTCGCTCGGCAAGGTGCAGTTCATCTCCAACACCTCGTACTACGATCGCCTCGAACACACTTCCTACCAGGGTACGTCCTACGACTTGGCGTATTTCCAGTCGATCGGCTGGCCGTCGGCGGCTTACGGCGGCTATGACGCCGACGGCAATGGCATTGGCCTGCCCTGCGGCAGCGCTTCGACGACGCCGAATCCGCCCTGCTCCTGGTATCCGTTGCTGGATGCGCACGGCGTGCACCTGCCCGCGGGTTTTGCCGGCTATTCAACCCCCAACACCATGACCAATGCGCAGCAAACCTTCACTCAGGAATTCCGGCTGCAGTCGGATGATCCGGGCAGCGCTTGGAAGTGGACCGTGGGCGCATTCTGGTCTTTGGCGAAGGAGACCAGCATCGAAGAATTGCACGATACGCAGATCAATCAGTTCCTGAGCGCGTTGTACGGACTGGATTCTGCGGACATTTTCGGGCCCTTCTATTCGTGCAACGGGGCCGGGACCCCGCAGGCCTTTCCGGACTGCGACATCTACTACAACAACAACCGCAGCTTCGATCGCCAGTTGGCGGGCTTCGGCGAGGTGACTTACAGCATCACGGACCGGCTGAAATTCACCGCCGGCGGCCGCTACGCGAAAATGTCATTCGACCTCACGCACTACGCCGACGGCATCGAGAACTTCGGACCCGATTATTTCAGCGGCTCCTATAAGGAGAACGCATTCACGCCCAAGGTGGGCCTATCGTTTCAAATGGACCCGGAGAATTTGTTCTACGCCACCTATGCGAAGGGATTCCGGCCCGGCGGAGTCAATCCACCGCTGCCCGGCGGCTATCTTGCCGACGGCACACCGAACATTTGCACGCCGGGCTTGATTGATGACGGCTATGGGAGCGGGCAATCTCCCGGCAGTTACAAATCAGACAACACCAAGAGCTTCGAGATCGGCTCGAAGAACACTTTCGCCGAGCGGCTGCGAATCGCCACCAGCCTCTACTACATCAAGTGGAATGACATTCAACAGAATGTCTATGTGGGCAGCTGCGGCCTGCAGTTCACCGACAACTTGGGCACGGCGGTGGCCAAGGGCGGCGATATCCAGGCAGAGCTCGCCTTGGGCAGCGGCTTCTCGCTGGACGCCTCGGTCGGTTACACCAGCGCGCGCTTCACCAAGACTTCCAAGGGAAATCTGGCGATGGCAGGTGATGCGATTTCCGGAGAAGCAGCGATCAACTATTCGCCCGGCACGAATCCGCCGTGGACGGTGGCCATCGGCCCGCAGTACAGCTTCAAGGCCTTGGGACGCGATGCCTTCGTGCGCTTCGACTGGGAGTACACCAGCCGCAATCCCTGGCTCGCGCCGGTGCAGGATCCGAATTCGGTGCAGTACAACCCGAACGCCTACACTTTGTCGTCCACCAGCTTCGCCTCACTGCGTGCCGGCGTTACCCAGGGCAAGCTGCAGATCGCAGCCTTCTGCGACAATCTGTTCGACTCGCGCACCACCACCAACTACGCCCAGGTGCAGGTGGATGCGTTCAATCCGAACATCGATCAGTCATTGCCCTCCTCGGTACAGCAAAACAATTTCACGTTTCGTCCGCGCACTATCGGCGTCACGTTCACCTATAGGAACTAGCGGCGGTCCCGCCCTAAGCCACCGCCCGCTTCGACTCCTGGCCGTACGCATCGCGCAGCGCCGCGGCCAGGATGTCCAAGCCCTCGCTGAGCACCGCATCGGGGATGGTCAGCGGCGATAGCAGGCGGACCACGTTCGCCGCCGTACCGCAGGACAGCAGGATCAGCCCGCGCGCCTCGGCGTGAGTCAGCATGGCAGCGGTCAACTCCGCGTCGGGCTCGCGCGTCTTCGGATCTTTGACGAGTTCGAAGGCGATCATCGCGCCCAGACCGCGCACATCCCCGATGCAGGGCAGTTCCTTGGCGAGCGCTTGCAGCCGAGTGCGCATTTTGTCCCCGACCGCTGCCGCTCGCGCGCACAGCCCCTCCGCCTCGATCACATCCAGCACCGCATGTGCCGCCGCAATGCTGATGGGATTGCCGCCGTAGGTGCCGCCCAGGCCGCCCGTATGCGCGGCATCCATGATGGCGGCGCGGCCGGTCACCGCCGACAGCGGGAATCCGCCGCCTAATCCCTTGGCCAAGGTCATGAGGTCCGGTACCACACCCGAATGTTCGATAGAAAACATCTTGCCGGTGCGCGCCATGCCGCCCTGGACTTCATCGGCAATCATGACGATGCCATGCTCATCGCACAGCCGCCGCAGCGCGCGCAGGAAATCGATGGGTGCGACGTTGAAGCCGCCCTCGCCCTGCACCGGTTCGATGATGATCGCCGCCACTGATTTAGGATCGACGTCGCCGTGAAACAGCCGGTCCAAATCTGCGAGCGCCTGCTCCGTGGTGATGCCGTGGTAGGGATGCGGAAATTCAGCGTGATAGACCTCCGCGGGGAATGGGCCGAAGCCGCGCTTGTACGGCATGACCTTGCCCGTCAGCGCCATGGTCATCAATGTGCGGCCGTGAAAGCCGCCGGAGAAGGCAATCACTGCGGAGCGCTTGGTCGAGTAGCGTGCAATCTTAATGGCGTTCTCGACCGCCTCCGCTCCCGAGTTCAGGAACAGGGTTTTTTTCGCGAAGTCCCCGGGTGCCAGCGCATTCAGCCGCTCGGCGAGCCGCACATAGGACTCGTAGGGCGACACGTGGAAGCAGGTGTGCGTAAAAGCCTGCGCCTGCTGCGCCACGGCCTCCATGACCCGCGGATGGCGGTGGCCGGTGTTGAGCACGGCGATGCCGGCCGCAAAATCGATGTAACGCCGGCCGTCGACATCCCAGAGCTCGGAGTTCTCCGCTTTGACCACGTAGATGCCTCGGCTGCCCACACCGCCAGGCACGGCCGCCGCTTTACGGGCTTTCAGTTCGGCTGATTTCGACATTAGGGGTCCCCTTTAGATGGCGCCGCTTAACACCCAGGAACGGTATCATTGGCTGCTAATTTGAGCAAAAGGTGGCCCCATGAGTACGGTTGACAAGGTATTGCCGGAATCCACGCCGGCGGCGCCGAGCGGCACGCTCAATGTACGCATCCAGCGCGCGACTCTCGACAGCCGGGTGTCCCAGGAAGATCGGGTGGCAGTCGAAGCGCCGCTCGAGTTCCTGCTGCACCATCCGGCGCTGGGACTGGACCCCTTGTCATTCGGCACTACCATGCGCACGCCGGGCGAAGACGAGAGCCTGGCCGCGGGTCTTTTATATGGCGAAGGAATCGTCAATCAAGCCACGGACATCGTCGCCATCGAATCAAGCACACGCCGACCGAATGTGGTCAATGTACGATTGCATTCCACTGTGCAAATCGTACCCAACACGCCGTCGCGGCTGTTTTCAGCCGGTTCGAGTTGCGGGGTGTGCGGCACCACCGGGCTCGATGCCGCCATTGCGCGCGCCGCTGCCACGCAAATTCCGGACAGTGGTCACGTACCTCTGTCGCTGCTATTGCGCCTGCCGGACCGCATGCGCGCTGCGCAATCGAAGTTCGGCGATACCGGTGGGATTCACGCGTCCGCGCTGTTCGATTTTTCAGGGAACTTGCTCAACGTCGCGGAGGACGTGGGGCGTCACAACGCCTTCGATAAGCTGGTGGGCATGAGCCTGATGTCGGGAAGCCTGCCGCTTACCGACCGCGTCGTGATATTGAGCGGTCGCGCGAGTTTTGAACTCGTGCAGAAAGCGATTCGCGCCGGAGTGAGCGTACTTGCCGCCATCGGCGCGCCCTCGAGTCTAGCCGTGAATCTCGCAGTTAGTTCCGGCCTCACGTTGGCGGGATTCCTGCGTGAGGCTCGCTGCAACATTTACGCGCATGCGGCGCGCGTAACTTAATGCGATGCCGGCAGCTACGCCTTGATCTGCCCCGCGCTAAGCAGGCTGTCGACCTCGGCGGCGCGCAGCCAGTTCAATGAGCGGTTCACCGGCACTGCGCCCGAGCGGGGGACTGCCGAAGGCTCAGGAACCGCGGCAATAAATTCGCGCCACTGCCGGTGGTTGGAAAATCGGGGCTTCGCGTCGGCAAGGTCCGCCATGTCAGCGCCGCGCCAGCAAATAGCCGGCGGCCAAGCCCAGTAAACCCACCACGGCGAGCGCGGCGTAAGGGTTGTCGTGGACGAAGTCGTCGGCGTCGCGCACCGTATACCGTGCCCGCTTGACCCAGGATTCAAGGCCATCGCCCACGGGGTCCGCTACCGCCGCCAACGCTCCCGAGACACTCGCTCCAAGCCCCCCCACGTGCAAGTCCCTTTTCTGTACGACGGAGTTTGGATCGGAGGTGAGCATGACGGATACCCTCAACGCTACAGCGAAAGCCTAAGCTCCCTGAACTATGCCTGCTGCGCGCGCCCTTCACAGTCGGCGGCGAGCGGTGCTGCGCGTAGGATTCCACTCACGCTAGTTGACTTGGTAGCCTCTGCCCTGCAAGCAGGCGGACATAGCGCGGTTGTAGCCGCTGCGTGCGGCGTCGGCATTGCCTGACACTCCGCCGCCCGGCTGGGTCGGGTCGAAGCCGGTTTGGCCCTTCGCCCAGTTGTTGCATTCGTACTGGTCGGCGGACTGCTGTTCCTTGCTCTGGCCATTCTTGGGATAAATCATCAAATCTTCTTCCCCGCTCGAGGCGCTATCGGGTGGTGGCGAGGGAGCATCGGCATTGTCAGGCGGATCCACTACGGCGTAGCCGTTCTGATCCGCCTGCCACGAGTAGTAGACATTGTCCGCATAGTAGTAAGGCACGCCACCGAACCACACCGTGGAATAGTAAGGCGGCAGCACTGAGATCACGAGGCCCGGCGGCGGCGCCACCACCACGAATTGAGGTCCGCGGGGCGCGTACCAGATGCCGCCGCTGAAGTAGTAGCGGTCTCTGCCGCGATAGTAGGGACGGTAGCCGTCGGGCAGCGACGGCCGCAAGGTGCCCCTGGGCGGATAGTAACGGCCATGGTTGTAGCGTCCGTCCAGTACCTGACCGCGTCCGTCGAAAGACGGCCGATCGGAGCCCGGCCGGTCGCGGCCCGGCTGAAATGCAGGCCTGCCGGCGGCGGGGCCCGGCGGCCGTGCTTCGGGCCGCGGCGCGGGTGCCGGGCGCTGCGCCGGCCGCGGCTCAGCGCGGCCTCGGTCATGTTCGTCGGCCACGGCGGCGGGCGTACTGACCGCAATGCCCCACGACAGCAGCGACGCCGACAACAATGCAATTTTGTAGTTCATGATCACCTCAGCTAATCGTATAGCCTCGCCCTTGTAGGCAGGCGCTGATCGCACGGCGATAGGAATCGGCCCGCGCACGCCCCGCCGCCGCACCTTGATTGTAGCGCTGCTGGGTCTGCTGGGCCTCCGTCTGCGCATTCGCATCCGCTGCCGACCCCACGATGGCACCGGTGGCACCGCCGATCAGCAATCCCGCACCGGCGTTGCGCGGGCCTGCAACAATGGCACCGAGGATGGCGCCGCCGATGGCGCCCGCCGCCGTGCCCGAGCCCGGAGGATTGGCCGGCTGGACCACCACGCGCTCATAGGCACTGGCATCCGCGCGGCTGGGGTCCACGCCGGTTTGCTGGACCGCCCAGATATGACATTCGTAACGGTCGCGGTCGGTTTGTTCCGCACTCTGGCCGTTCGCGGGGTAGACGAATACTCGCTGCGGCGGCGGCGCGGGTACGGCATAGGTACGAGGCGGCGGCGTCGCGCAGGCAGCCAACAGCACCGTCAGCGCGGCCGGGACGGCGAGGCGCAGCCCGACGCCTGATTTGCGGAAAAAATATGCCCATTTCATGTGCTTAAATCCTTTAGACCTACGACAGATCAACGTCAGTGACCTGTTTCAGTTGACAGCCTGCGGTGCCCTTGGTTCTCACTTGGCGGGCTTACGAAACTTTAATATGAACTGGTCGGTATTGCCGCGCACCGACGGGTCGAAAATCTTCGCCGTGCGGCTGTCGCCCGGCCGGCGCAACAAATCGCTGCTGCCCACGAAAACGAAGCCCGCCGCGAGAACCTCGGCTTTGACCGTCTCGCGATCGATCCTATGTAAAGTCCGGGTATCGCGTGTTCCCGACCCCGCCTCGGCGCTGTGGTCCAGGACCAGATAAATCCCGCCGGGCTTTAAATCATCGAACACCATTTTGTTGAACACTCCCACATCCAAGCCAGGGAAATTGTGCAGATCGTGGTAATTCTGCGACGTCCAAAGGAGATCGACAGGCGCCGGAACGCTCAATTGGCTAAAGGGCTCGACTACCACGCTCACATTGGAATAATTCGGGTCGGCTGCCAGCGCCTTCACGCGCGCGGCAAAATCCGGTGCATCCGCCGGCGCATCGGCCGGGCGCGACGGCACCAGGGCATACACTTGCCCTGAACTGCCAACCGCCTTGCTGAACAAGCGCGTGAAGTAGCCGCCTCCCGGGATCAGCTCTGCGATTTGCGCACCCGGCTCGACGCCGGTAAACGCCAAAGTCTCCGCCGGCCTGCGAGCCGCGTCGCGCGACTTGTCGGTCTCGGGTCGGTTGCCGTCGGCTACCGCCGCCGCGATGTTGGCGGGGATGGACCCTGCACTTGCGCAGTTGGCTGCGAGCGTCAGGGTGACGGTCAGCGCGGCGCCGAGGATGAGCGGGTAGCGGAT
Organism: Gammaproteobacteria bacterium; assembly: GCA_040002315.1. GTDB lineage: Bacteria > Pseudomonadota > Gammaproteobacteria > Steroidobacterales > Steroidobacteraceae > Bog-1198. Next base: position 1,924 of record JBDUEQ010000102.1, on the reverse strand, counting down.
CATGGGAACACTCCATAGGGTCGGGCTAAATTGTTGTAAGGCTATTCTACCACTTGCGGCGTCGCGTTTTGACAAGCACGGCCGCGGCGCGGGCGTATCATCAGCGCATGAGTTTGAGCGTCTTCGACATTTTCAAGATCGGCATCGGCCCTTCCAGTTCGCACACCATGGGACCGATGAATGCGGCGCGAAATTTCGTCGAGCTGCTCGCGGCTCGCGGCTTGCTGGAGCGCACCGCACAGGTGTCCGCACAGCTTTACGGCTCGCTGGCACTGACCGGCCGCGGCCACTGCACCGATCGCGCCGTCCTGCTCGGACTTGAGGGCATGAGCCCCGACACCATCGACTCCGCCAACGTCGAGCCCACGCTGCAGAGAATCCGCGGCGAAGCGCGCATCCGCCTGTTGGGCCGGCATGAAATTCCGTTCGACGAGCCGCTCAATCTTTTATTCCATACGGACCAGGTGCTGCCGGGCCACTCCAACGGCATGCGATTCACGGCACACGACGCGGCGCTCAACGTGCTGGCTCGAGAGGAGTACTACAGCCTCGGCGGCGGTTTCATTCAGCGGGCCGGCGCAGAAGCCGACGCCGGCAGCGCACGTGCAGAACCTCCCTACGAATTCAATTCCGGTGTGCGGCTGCTCGAGCTCGCGCGCGCGCAGGGCCTGGAAATACACGAACTGATGCTTGCCCGTGAGCGCACTTGGCGCAGCGACGCGGAGATTCGCGCGCAGCTGATGCGCATCTGGCAGGTCATGCAGGATTGCGTGCGCCGCGGCTTCGAGGCCCAGGGCCTGTTGCCGGGCGTGTTGGGCGTGCGCCGGCGCGCGCCGAAACTATATCGCCAGCTCATGAGCGGCGATCCGCAAAGTCCCATGCATGCGCTGGATTGGGTCAACGTGTTCGCGCTGGCGGTGAACGAAGAGAATGCGGCCGGCGGACAAGTAGTGACGGCGCCCACCAATGGCGCAGCGGGCATCGTTCCGGCAGTGCTGCACTATTACCGGCGCTTCGAACCGGGAGCCGACGATGACGGCATCATGCGATTTCTGCTCAGCGCCGCCGCCGTCGGCATGCTCTACAAACAAAACGCCTCCATTTCCGGCGCTGAAATGGGCTGCCAGGGAGAGGTGGGTGTTGCCTGTTCCATGGCGGCCGCCGGCTTGGTATCGGCGCTCAACGGCAGCAACGAGCAAATCGAAAATGCCGCCGAAATCGGCATGGAGCACAATCTTGGGCTCACTTGCGATCCGGTCGCCGGGCTGGTGCAAATTCCTTGCATCGAACGCAATGCCATGGGCTCGGTAAAAGCCATCAACGCGGCGCGGCTCGCCATGCGCGGCGACGGCTCCCACAAGGTATCGCTCGATCAGGTGATCAGCACCATGCGCCAGACGGGGCTCGACATGTCGACCATCTACAAGGAAACCTCGCAAGGAGGTCTTGCCGTCAACGTCCCGGAGTGCTGAGCGAACATCGGCACGGCCTTGAGCGCGCAGCTAACCCGTGGCCTGCAATCCCTGAGCGATGCCGCTGATGGTGGCGCGCAGCGCGCCGAACAGCGCACCATCCTCGCGGCCCGTCTTGCGCCAACGCTGCAGCAGATCCACCTGCATGAGGTGCATGGGATCGATGTAGGGATTGCGCAGCTTGATCGACCGCTGCAGGGTTGGATCGCTGTCGAGCAGGCGCGCCGAGCCTCGCAGGCGCAGCACATGCGCCACCGTCAGTGTGTACTCCTTGCGGATCGGCAGCGACTGCGCGCGCAGCTCATCGCCGGCGAGCGCATCGTAGTGTGCGGCGATTTCCAGGTCGGTTCGCGCCAGCATGGCTTCGACATCGTCGAGCAGGTGCTCGAAGAAGGGCCAGCGCACCAGCATTTGCGCCACCACATCCTCGCCATGCTGCTCGAGCGCGGCGG
>JBDUEQ010000101.1:0-6766 GCA_040002315.1 Gammaproteobacteria bacterium | reverse complement strand
GGACTTTCACCACCGGCGCGGCGCCCGACACCACCGCGCCCACCGTCAGCTCCACCAGCCCGCTCTCGGGGGCGACCGGGGCGCCCATCAACTCGCTCATCACCGCAAGCTTCAGCGAGCCGATGGATCCGCTCAGCATCACCAATGCGAGCGTCACGCTCGCCTGCCCCACTGGCACGCCCATCACCGCCACCGTCGGCTACGCCGTCAACGGCAACATCGCCACCTTGACTCCCACCAGCGTCCTTCCCGCCAGCACTCTGTGCACCGCCCGCATCAGCACCGCGGTCACCGATGCCGCCGGCAACGCCTTGCTCAATGCTTATAGCTGGACTTTCACCACCGGCGCGGCGCCCGACACCACCGCGCCCACCGTCAGCTCCACGAATCCTGCCGACGGTGCAGTGGGTGTCTGCATCAACAAGACCATCAGTGCCACGTTCAGTGAACCGATCGAACCGTTGACGATTTCCACAGCCAGTTTTACGTTGACACGGACTGCCGGCGCGCCGGTGGTCGGTTCGGTGACCTATGACCCTCAGTCGCAGATTGCAACGTTCTCCCCTGCAGCGAATCTTGTGGGCGTACCCGCAACCAACTACACCGCCACCATCAAGGGCGGCGCTCTCGGCGTCAAGGACTTGGCCGGCAATGCACTCGCCGCAGATCTCACCATATCCTTCGACACCGACGCGGCGACGTGCACCACTTCACCGTCACTCGGGACGGCGACACCCTTCGGGGCATTCGGAGGATCAGCCTCTTTGACCAACGACGGGCTGGCAACCGTGATCAATGGCGACCTTGGAGTCAACGCCGCCTCGACCACGGTTACCGGGCTACATGACATCGGAGGGAATGTATACACGATTACTTCCAACAACAATGGCTTCGTCAACGGAGTTATTTACACGACTACCGCGCCTCCCGGCTCCATCCCAGGTGCGGTCGTGACGAGCGCGCACGCGGACGCAGCCGCGGCGTTCAATTCAATATCACCTGGCGCTCTACCGGGAGGAATCGACGCGTCGAACGTGGCGCAGTGCCCGAGCTGCGGCGGAGCCGGCGGCGGCGGCGACGAATTGGCTGGCCGCACACTTCCTCCTGGAGTGTACCTGTCCGTGACAGGTACATTCGACATCGGCGGCGCGGGCCGTACTACCGCCGATCTGACACTGGACGCCGGCGGTGATCCGAACGCCGTCTGGGTGTTTCAGACCGCAGCGGGGACAGGCACTCTCAATGTCGGGCTGACGGGTCCCGCGACCCCCGCAACGTCGATTCACGTTCAGCTCATCAACGGTGCGCAACCCGCGAACGTTTTCTGGTATGTCCCGGCCGGCGCGGTCATCGGCACCGGCTCGACGGTCGCAGGAACCATGTTGGCCAATGCTGCCATCACAATGTCGACCACCGGCGGCAGCCCTCCAACGGCCGTTACAACGACCATCAACGGCAGAGCAATCGCCCTCACCGCGGCCGTCACCATGACGAACACCGTAATAAACGTACCGGGGCCGTGAAGATTGTCGAGGCGTCCGATATTTGAACACTGGGTGGTGGTCGGGCGGAACCGCGTAGTCGGTAAAATCGCGATTTGGCGGAGAGGGCGAGATTCGAACTCGCGATCGGATTGCTCCGATGCCGGTTTTCAAGACCGGTGCATTCAACCGCTCTGCCACCTCTCCGAATATTAAAAATCAATATCTTACGTCACTTATCTCGCGTCGAAGATTAGACGCCGATCGAAGATTTTACATGACATGGAGCGGGTTGAGCGGCCCGCTTTGACGGCACTCTGCGAAACCCGCGGCAACTCTTATACTTCGCGCTGCCAATTCAGATCGAGGTATGTAATGCGTGCGATACAGCTGTATGTCATAGGTCTGCTCACGGCGGTGCCGGCCGCGATGGCAGGTGCAGAGGACCTGGCGCAAATCCAACCGCCTATATGGAGCGCCAAGCCCGACGTTACGGCGTTCGAAAAAATCGAGAACGGCAGCCTGAGCGCGGCGCAACGCTCTATCGACCACATGCTGGCGGTCCGCGGACCTCGAACCGTCGAGAACACTCTCGCGGGTTACGACGAAGCGCTCCGGCAACTCAATGCCGCGGCCTATTTCTCTGGCCTCATGGAGGCCGTGCATCCCGACGCGGCGTTTCGCGACCGCGCCACCGCCATGACCCGCAAAGTCAGCGCTGCGCAAACGGCGCTGTCCTTGAATCGCGGTGTCTATCAGGCCCTCGCCCGGGTTCCCACCGCGCAGGCCGATGCGCCCACTCGCTACTACCTGAGGCGCCAACTGCTGGAATTTCGACTCGCGGGAGTCGCCAAGGACGAGGCCGTGCGGGCGCGGTTGAAGAAACTCAATGATGATCTCACCGCGGAAGTTTCCACCTTCGAGCGCAACATCAATGACGGCCAGAAGATCATTGACGTGCGCGATGCCACCGAGCTCACTGGCTTGCCGAAGGACTATCTCGACGCGCACAAGCCTGACAAGAACGGCATCATTCACATCACCACGGACTACCCCGACTACGGACCGGTGATGGATTTTGCGGCGAGCGACCCGCTTCGGCGGCGGCTGTCTCTGGCGTTCAATACTCGCGCCTTCCCGCAAAATCGCGATGTGCTCGCCAAGATGTTGCAGACGCGATACGACATCGCCTCCTCGCTCGGATATGCCTCCTGGGCGGACTACAATGCCGCCGACAAGATGATCGGCAGCGGCGCACGGATTGCCGACTTCATTCGCGATCTCGACAAGGCCGTGCGCCCGGTGGCCGATCGTGAGTTTCAAATGCTGCTCGCGCAGAAGCGCAAGTCCGATCCGCAGGCGACGACGATCAGCGTCGCCGAAAAGAGTTACATCCAGGAACTGGTGCGCCGCGCACAATTCGATTTCGACTCGCAGTCGGTCCGCCCCTACTTCCCCTACACGCAAGTCAAGCAAGGCATTCTCGATACCGCGGCAAAGCTCTTCCATGTGACGTTTCAGCGCGAGGAAAACGCTCAAGCCTGGGACCCCAGCGTCGAAACCTGGCTGACGCTCGACTCCGGCAAGGTCATCGGCCGCTTCTATCTGGACATGCATCCGCGCAAGGGCAAATTTACCCACGCGGAAATGTCGCCGGTCCTCGACGGCATCCGCGGCAAGCAATTGCCCGAAGCCGTGCTGATCTGCAATCTACCAGGGCCGGCGCACGGCGACCCGGGCCTCATGGACTACGACGATGTGCAAACCTTCTTCCATGAATTCGGGCATCTGATGCATTGGATCTTGGGCGGCCAGCAGCAGTGGGCCGGTATCAGCGGCATCAGCATGGAGGGGGATTTTGGCGAGGCCCCCTCGCAAATGCTGGAGGAATTGCTGCGCAGTCCGCAGGTACTCGCCGGGTTTGCACGCGACTACAGAAGCGGTCAGCCTATTCCGACCGAGCTCGTGCTGCGCATGAATCGAGCTTCGGCGTTCGGCCGTGCCAACTACGTCAGCCAGCAAAACGGCTACACCGCACTTTCCTATGATATCTACAACGCCAAGCCGCAAGATGTGAATATCGACGCCATTGCGGATCGCGACGTGGTCAAGTACACCCTGTTCACGGCGCTGCCGGGCACCCATGTATATGCCTCCTTCGGACACCTGTCGGGCTACTCCTCCGCCTACTACACCTATATGTGGGACAAGGTCATTGCGTTGGACTTCTTCGAGCAATTCGACTCCAAGAATCTTTTCGCGGGAGACGCCCCGCTGCGCTACCGGCGCGAAGTGCTGGAGCCGGGCGGCTCGGTATCGGCAAACGACCTGGTGAAGAACTTCCTCGGCCGGCCGCAGTCTATGAAAGCACTGCAGCGTTGGATGGCCGTCGAGTTCGAGTCAAACCCGCGTTGAAAGATCGACATTCGCCCCCAACTGGGCTGCTCGGGCTGATTCGGCACCCTTCCTGCGGGGGTGCTAAAATGGCCCCATAGGATTACTTGGAGAACTGTATGGCCAATTTCCCCAGCAACAATGCTGCCTTTCCGAGTGCGCAGTCGGACAGCCGCAGCGTATTCATCACGCGCACGTACACCCATTTGGTGGGCGGCATACTCCTGTTCATCCTGGTGGAGCTGGGACTGTTCGAGTCCGGGCTTGCTGGGCAGATCGCGCAGTTCATGCTGGGCTTCAACTGGTTCCTGATCTTAGGTGCCTTCATGCTGACCGGCTGGCTGGCTTCGCGCACAGCGCAGACCAGTTCATCCATCGGCATGCAGTACTTTGCTTACGCGGCGTATGTGGTGGCGGAAGCGCTAATCTTCGTACCGCTCCTGTACATCGCTGACGCAAAGGCGCCGGGCGCGATCGACAGCGCCACGTTGGTGACGGCGCTCGGCGCCGGCGGGCTCATGTTCGTCGCCCATCGAACTCGCAAGGATTTCTCCTTCCTTCGCGGCTTGCTGATGTGGGGCGGGGTGCTGGCGATCGTGGCGATGATCGGCGGCGCGATCTTCGGCTTTCAGCTCGGGACCTGGTTCTCGGTGGCGATGATCGGCTTCGCCGGGGTCGCGGTGCTCTACGACACCTCGAACATCATTCACAACTACCCTGAAGATCGATATGTCTCGGCTGCGATGCAGCTGTTCGCCTCGATCGCACTGATGTTCTGGTATGTACTGCGGCTGCTGATGGGCAATCGCACCTGAAAGGCGCGCGCAGGCGCTCCCAGCCGATTGCCGTGCTAATTCGCTACAACCCGAAGCTGCGGACCAGTAGGTAAGAGAGGCTCGCCAACATCAGCAGCACCAGGGGCAGGCCGACGCGCACGAAGTCGCCGAAGGAATAGCCCGCGGCCTTCATGATCAACAGGTTCGTCTGGTAGGCCATGGGGGTGGCGTAGCTGAGGTTCGCCCCGAACAGAATCGCGAGCACGAATGGCTCGGCCGGCAGCCCCAGCTGCTGTGCTACGGTCACGGCGATGGGCGTGCCAATCGCGGCCGAGGCGCTGTTGGAGACCAAGTTGGTCAGTACTGCCGAGAGCGTCATCATCGCGGCGATCTGCAGGGATGGTGGCAGTCCCGACACGCCCAGCACCACCCCCGATGCCAGCCACTGCGCTGCACCCGAGTCGACCAAACTCAGACCGAGCGCGATGCTGGCCACGATGAGCAGTATCACCTCGAGGCTCAGTGCGCGCCCGAGCCCCTCAAAGCGCACACAGCCCCTCCCCAGCATGGCCAGCACGCCAAGCAGCGCGGCAATATGGATGGGCAGGACGTTGCCGGCGGCCAGGGCGATCACCGCGGCCATGATGCCGAGCGCCCAGGGTGCCAGCGGCGTGCGCGGCAGCACCACGCGTGAGTCAAGCACCAGCAGATCCCACTTGCCGCGTAGCTCCACAATGCGGCTTTCTGGGCCCTGCACGAGCAGCAGGTCGCCGCTGCGCAGCACGGTTTCAGCGATGTTGCTGGATAACCGCAACAGATCCTCATCGCTGCGATGTAATGCGATGACGACTACACCGAACTGTTCGGCAAAGCGTGTCTCACCGAGCGACTTGCCGCGTTGCGGCGACTTCGGCCCAATGACCAGCTCAGCCACACCCAGATCCTCGTTGCGCGGGTTGCTGTCGACGAATCGGCCTGCGCCGTCGCGGCTGAAGAGCTCGACGGCGAACGTGGCGGCGAAGTCGCGAAGTCCGGCAGGCGTATCGACGAGGAGCAACTCATCGTCGATCTCGAACTTGAATCCCGGCTCCAGCGGCAGGCTCACTTCGCGCCGTGTAAGAGTGGCGAGCGGCAGACTGCGGCCGAAGGTGCGTGCCGCCTGCGCTGCGGTACGGCCCACGAGCGGGCTCGGTGCCATCAACCGCACACGCGCCTCGTAGGCGCGCGGATTGGCTCCTTGCCTGGCTTCGCGCGCCGGCAGCAGCCGCGGTGCCACCAGCCACAGATAGGGCAGTGCGATGAGCAACGCGCCGGAAGCGATTGCCGTGAAGTCAAAGATGCCGATGGGTTTTACGCCGAGTTCGGCGGCGATCGAGATCACGAGCAGATTGGTCGAGGTTCCTATCGTCGTCAGCATGCCGCCGCCCAGGATGGCGAAATTAACCGGCATCAGTGTCTTCGTGGCCGAAGTCCCGGTGCGCTCCGCGATTCCCAGCAGCATGGGCAGGGTCATGACCAGCACGGGCGTGTCGTTAACAAATGCGCTCGCACCGATGCCGAAGAGCAATGTGAGCAGCAAACCCCACGTCGGCGACCATCTCCACAGCCGCGACAGCCAGCGCACGGCGGGCTCGAGCGCGCCGGTCATCATCAGGCCCCGACCCAGAATCATCAGGCACACGATCGCGATCAGCACCGGGTGTCCGAAGCCGGACAGCACGGTGGCGTCGTCGATCCGGCCACGCGCGACCCTCATGGGAAACAGATGGAACAGCAGCACCAGCGCCATGAGCAGCAGCAACGAGACGAACTCCACGCGAATGCGCGGTCGCGAGTAGAGATAGAACGCCAGCAGCGCGACGATCAAAACGGCAATGGCATGTGGATCTGGCATGAGAGCTGGGCCAGCCGGTGCCGGCATCAATCACTTTGCGGCGATCGGGGAGCCCTGGGGCCGCGAGGGTGCCAATGCAATTCGCGCTGCGGGTATGGGATGGTGACGCCCGCCTCGCGAAATGCATCCCAGATGTCCAGGTACAGGTCGGAGCGCACGTTGTTGATGCCGTCTTCAGGGTCGCTGATCCAAAAGCGCAGCTCGATCTCGATACCATTGTC
>JBDUEQ010000100.1:0-7824 GCA_040002315.1 Gammaproteobacteria bacterium | reverse complement strand
AGTTCGCGAATCGCGTGCACATCAATCTCATGCCCACCGAACTGTTCGTGCGCCGGCCGTTGCTGTGGCTGCAGCTCGCTTCGAAGAAGCGGGTTACCCTTACCTGCTCGCCGAATTTCGGCTACCGGCACTTCCTGAAGGTGTTGGGAGATCGCCGCCTGGAGGGGGTCGACCTTTCCGCCATCCGGCAGATCTACAACGGCGCCGAACCGATCTCGGTGGCGTTATGTAATGAGTTCATGAGCGCTCTGGCATATACCGGCCTCAAGCGCAACGCGATGTATCCCGTCTACGGGCTCGCGGAAGCGTCGCTGGCGGTGGCGTTTCCGGAACTAGGCGCCGATTATCGCTGGATCCGTGTAAATCGACACAAACTGGGAGTAGGCGCTCGGATCGAGCTCAACCCCGCCGATGCACGCGATGCGTTGGAGCTCGTGTGCCTTGGGAGAGCGGTTCCGAACACGGAAATCCGCATCGCAGACGACTCGCGCGCTGCGCTGCCCGAAGACCAAGTGGGGCACATTCTGATCCGCGGCGGCAATGTAACCCGCGGCTATTTCGGAGACCCGGAGGCGACCGCGCAGGCCATCGGCCCGGACGGTTGGGTCGACACCGGCGATCTCGGGTTCATGCACGAAGGCCAACTGTACATCGCAGGCCGTGCGAAGGAGATCATCTTCGTCAACGGTCAGAACTACTATCCCTACGATTTGGAGAACATCGCGCAGCGCGCGCCGGGATTGGATCTCAACAAGCTGGTGGCGGCGGGAATCGCCAAACCAGAAGCTCAGGGCGAGGAGTTGGTGGTGTTTGTGCTCCATCGCGGCAGCATGGCGGAGTTTCTTACAACGGCGGCGGCGGTCAGCCGCCTCATCAACGAACACACGGGTCTCGAGGTCGCACAGGTCATTCCTGCCAAGCGTATCCCCAAGACCACCAGCGGCAAGGTGCAGCGGCATTTACTGGAGCAGGCCTATGTCGACGGCGAGTTCGATGCCGAACTCAAGGAGCTGCAGTCGTTGCGCGCCACGGCGGGTGGCGCTGAGCAAGTATCCGGCACCGAACTTGAAAATCGGTTGCAATCGATTTGCGAAGCGGCACTGCCCGGCAAGAGAATCGGCGTCAACGACAATCTATTCGATATCGGCGCGAGCTCGCTCAAGCTGATTGAGATTCACGAAAATGTCGACCGCGAATTTCCAGGCCTGATCGACCTGACGGAGCTATTCGATCACCCTACCATCGCGGAGCTCGCAAAGCATCTGGAGGGCAAGCTTACAGCGACGGCCCCGCGCTGAAGGTATCGCAATTATCGATCTTCCCCGACTCGAAGCCGCGGCGAAACCAGCGGACCCGCTGCGCCGAGGTGCCGTGCGTGAAACTGTCAGGCACCACCGTGCCCTGCTCGCGCTTCTGAAGTGTATCGTCGCCCACGGCGGAAGCGGCGTTGAGCCCCGATTCCAAATCGCCCGGCTCGAGAATCTTGCGCGCATTGTTGGCCTGAGCGGCCCAGACGCCGGCAAAGCAATCGGCCTGCAACTCTATCTCAATAGACACATGATTCGCGCCACTGCGGCCGAGACGTTGCTCGGCCTGGTCGGCCTTGTCGGTGATGCCCAGTAGATTCTGCACGTGATGCCCCACCTCATGTGCAATGACATAGGCGCGGGCGAAATCGCCCGGCGCACCAAATTCGGTGGCGAGCTGGCGGTAGAAATTCAAATCGATGTATACCCTTTGGTCTCCTGGACAATAGAAGGGCCCGGAGGCAGAACTGGCAAAACCACATGCGGATTTTGCCTGACCGCTGAACAGCACCAGCGTGGGGCGAACGTAAGTCTTCCCCATGCCTTGAAAATAGGGTCCCCAGACATCTTCGGTCTCGCCCAGCACCGCTCGCACGAAATCGACTTGAGGGTCGTTCGCCGCCGCTCCGGTGGCGGGATCCGCCGGAGCCGGCGCATTCACGGACTGCGGGTCACCGCCATTCAAAAGACTCAGCAGGGTCGATGGACTGACGCCCATGAAGTAGCCGATGACCACGATGACGATGGTGCCGATACCGATTCCGGCGCCGCGGCGGCCGAACCCTGAGCCGCGATCATCCTCAACGTTATCACTGCGACGGCTGTCGTCCAGTTTCATAGCGCACCCCTACCATTTAGCAAATTGTCGATCGCCGACTACTCCGTATGCTAGCAGGCAATTCGCCCAACACCACGAAATCCTCAACCCCTCGCGCACCAAGTCAATCCGTCTCATACAGCGGCTTTTGCAAGCGCCAGCGCCGATAGGACCAAAGCCAATCGGCGGGGCTCTTCAGCACGTCGATTTCGCAGGCGCGTGCGTAGCGTTCCGTCACCGTGTTGGAGGGCGTAACCTCGCGCCCATCCCACAGCGGCTTGAACTCGACTTCGTAATACCCGCGCCGAACCCGCCGCATGCTGGCGTACATGATGGGCAGCCGCATGGCGCGCGCGATTTGCTCGGCGCCGATATAGAACGCCGTCTCCTGGCCGAGGAACTGCGTCCAGTAACGCTTATCGGTCGAGACGGGCGCCTGATCGGCGTTCACGCCAACCGCGCGCACGATGGTCCGCCTCTTCAGGAAATCCGCCAGCAATTCCTTGGCGGGGACCAGCCGGGCGCCGAAGCGCGAGCGGACCTTCAGCATCAGCCGCTCGGCCCATTTATCATGTAAGGGCTTGTACGCCGCATCGACCGGGTAGCTCAATTGCAGCGCCACCCCATGCAGCAGCCATTCCCAATTGCATAGATGCGAGGTAACGAATAGCACGGATTGGCCGGCATCCAAGTAACGTCGGGGCGCCTCCACATTCACGATTCGCACCCGGGCGCACAGATCGGCCGCGCTGATCGAAACGGACTTCAGCACTTCCATCATTACGTCGCTGAAATTCTTAAGATAACGCTTATGGATGAGTTCACGCTCCGCCGGCGGCAAATCTGGAAACACTTTCGCAATCTGTTCGCGAATCACGTGGTCCCGATGTCGCACCACGTAGAACGCGAGCAAATAAAGGACTGTGGCAAAGACATACAGCGCCCGCAGGGGCAGACGCGACAGGAGTTTGATCATGGGCGGCTAAGTTTACGATATACAGAGACATAACGGGCCTCCCAGCGGCACCTTGCAGTGTTCATTGCGGTGCGTCAGACTCGCCCGTTGATCCAATAGCCTGCAATCCGAAGAGTGTCAGCGGGCAGCGTGACCGGCGCGAGGAAGAATTTCGGGATGAGAAATCGCTCGGCCGCAACGGCGTTAATGACCACGCTCGACCATGATGCCTGGGATGACCTTCTAAGCTTCATCGAGGAGGCGACTAGGTGAGTCCCGGACCGCTGACCCTGTATACGTCGAGCGGGCAACGCGGCTACTCAAGCCTGATCAGCTCCGATCCGCGCAGGGTGCATGCGCGCAAATTAGTGCATGAAATCGACGTGCGGTTCACACTGGTTGAATGCACCGTCCAAACCTCGGAAGGCTTGGTGCATGCCGCGCCCGGTGATGCCATCATTACGGGTACGGCGGGCGAACACTGGCGGGTGTCGCGGGCGCGGTTTGCCGACAAGTACCGGCCCGTGCCGCCCACCGTCGCAGGCCAAGCGGGACGCTACGTCAGTCTGCCCAATCTCATCATGGCGGTGCCGATGACGCAGGGATTCGAAGTGCTGTTGGCCGATGGGGTGTCGCGCTTGACCGGGCGGCCCGGCGAATGGCTGGTCGACTATGGCGACGGCAGCCTTGGAATAGTCTCTGAGGACATCTTTGCCACCACGTATGAAATCGTAGACTGACACTTCATGGCCCTGCACCAGTTCATACAACGCCTGCTGCTGCTCGGCGCGCATGTCGAATCGCTGCCGCCGGCACCCGTGCCGCAGGCTCCCACCGCGCTGCGGCCGCTAATCGACGCCATCGCGGGCACCCATCGGCGTTTCGATGAGCGCGCGATTCATTACGGCCACCGCTATCGCAGCGGCTTTTGGGCGATATACCTGCTGAGCGCGATCGCGGTGCTGTTTGCGGTCATGCCGCTGGCACTAGGCTGGGACAGCGCCAACCACCAACTGCATCCCTACGCCGGCCTGTGGGCCATCGGCGAGGTGTGCGTCATCGGCGCTGTCAGCACCATCTATTGGCTGGGTCATCGGCGCGACTGGCAAGGGCAGTGGCTGCGCGCGCGTACCACGGCCGAGTTGGCCTGGTATCTGCCCATGCTCGCTCCGCTGCTCGACTTCAACGCCGCGACGGCTGATGCCAATTGGTATTTGCGGGTGTTCGATCCGGGGCAGCATCTGCGCGGTGCTGACGACGTGGAGGCCCTCTGCACCGAGACTGAGCCGCTGGCGCGCAAGCTGCTCGCGAACGCCTGGTCCGATCCGGCGTTCGTGCAAAGCTATGTGCGGTGGACCCTTGATATTCTCGAGCAGCAGCGTCATTACCATTTCGGCATTGCGAGCAAACAACATGCGCTGCAGCATCGTGTGCACACGGTGAACACCGCGCTGTTTGCCCTCACCGCCGTGGGCGCCCTGTTGCACCTAGTGGTTCATACGCTGTGGTTATCGCTGGTGACAACGTTTTTCCCCGCGCTCGGTGCCTCTCTTCACGGCGCGCTGGCGCAATCCGAAGCGTATCGCCTGGGAACAACTTCTGAGCGGCTGGTGACCGCGCTGCAGGCCGCCATGGGCCGCATTCGCACAGCGCTCTCCGACACGATCGCCTGCGGCGACGTCACTGCGCTCAAGGCGTCCGTCGAAGCCGCAATCGCGCTCATCCTCGAGGAGCACCAGGACTGGCACCTGCTGGTCCGGCCGCACAACCTCCCCCTGGCCTGAGGCAACGGCGGACTTTCCGCACAGTTTCGTATAGCCGAATTTGAATATGTCGTTATAAAGGGCTGCGGTGGCCTAAACGGCGGATTGTGTCGTAAGAAATCTCCTACCTGAGTGGGGTAACGCACCGAGTTGCGTTCGGTTTGCTGCAAGTATTACAACGCACAAACAATAGGTGGCATTCATGAAAGCGAACTCACAAATGCAGCGGCAGGATTTTACCGAGTCGCAGGCGGAATCTTCGGACGCTGCCGGGACGCCCGCGCTCGTCGGTATGCAGGCCTGCGATCCAGGGCGTTCGCAGCGGAACATTTCGCAGTGGTCGTCGTATTTGCCCGCCGATTGCGTCAGCACCATGATCTCGATGGGATGGGACGTCAGTACTTGATTGGTTACTACAGCCGTAAGGGCGATACTCTCTTCATCACCGAGTCGCCCGATGGTTACCGGCTCACACCCTATAACTTGGCGCCAAGTTACGCCCATGGCATCGCGAGCAATCATCCATTTCTCGACGGTAACAAACGCACCAGCCTCGTCGTGTCGGAACTCTTCCTGGCACTGAATGGGGTTGCACTTACCGCTACAGACGAAGCAGCGACGGTCACACGGCTTAAGTTGGCCAGCGGCACAGTCTCCGAGGCGGAACTGGGGTCATGGATCGCGGCCAGTAGTCGACCCGATCGTGCGCTCGCGATTTTATAGTAGTGCCGCAAAAAGGATTCGAACCCCTGACCCACGCATTACGAATTCTGGGATCGATGATAGGCGCCATGTGATTCAACAGGTTGCGGTTGGGCGCAGCGGTTTGAGAGGGTCTAAGTCAGTGTGAATCGGCCTGTTTTGGTACAAAACTCCCCTACATCAATCAAGCGTCAGTCAAGCTACGTTTAACAGGCCCCTTCCGCATTGACGAACCGCTCAAAATTTAGTCATACTAATGGTATGAAAGTAGCTGTCTCAATCCCCGATGAAGTTTTCGCCGAGGCCGAAGCACTCGCAAAGCGATTAAAAACTTCGCGTAGCAAAATCTACAGCCGGGCACTCGGAGAGTTTATCGGACACCACGCTCCGCAGCGCGTCACCGACCTCATGAACGAAGTGGTGAACGACGTAGGTGCAGCACCGGATGCCTTTAGTGTCGCGGCAGCCCGGCGGGTCATGAAGAATTCCGAGTGGTAGTTGGCCAGGCAGAAGTATGGTGGGCCGATTTGGGTGAACCGATCGGCTCCGCTCCGGACTTCCGCCGACCCGTTGTAGTAGTGCAATGTGACGCGCTCAACCACAGCCGCATTGGCACTATTGTCTGTGTTCCGCTCACCAGCAATCTGAAGTGGTCACGGGCACCCGGCAATGTTCTGCTCTCAACATCGGCGACAGGATTGCCAAAGGAGTCCGTCGCCAATGTCTCCTTAATTGTAGCTATTGATAGGCAGCAACTCGTTGAACGCGCTGGCAGGATCCCCCGCCGCCAATTAGAGCTGATACTCTCAGGAATCGACGTCATACTGGGTCGGTAGGCTGCGCTGGGTCGACGCCAACAAGGCCTGCAATACGTGAAATGGTGTGCCGTATGGTCGATATGATCGACTCCCATGTGTGGATGCGCCACCACCAGGGCAGCAAGAGCTCGCTACATCGATCAGGACGTCTAAGACGGTGAGCATCGTTCAATCGTGGATTCCGCACTACAAATTCGTCGGAGTATTTTGCATCTCGGTCGAAAATCAATATCTACACCAGCGTAATTCCGTGATTCCTCAGCGGCAGCGACCGTATGCGCTTGCCGCCGGCCGCATAAATGGCGTTGCACAGCGCAGGAAGAATGGGCGCCTGGCCGGGCTCGCCGACGCCGCCCCAGAATCCACCGTTGGGCGCCAGCACGACTTCCACCTTGGGCATCTCGTGCATGAGAAGCATCGGGTAGTCATGGAAATTGGATTGCTCGACGCGCCCGTCTTTGATGGTGATCTCACCGCGCGCCGCCGCAGTGAGCGCGAAGGCGACTGATCCCTGCAGCTGCGCCGCGATATTGTCTGGATTCACGACGTACCCGCAATCGATTCCCTCCACCACTCGATGAACTTTCAATTCCTGCTTTTCGCTCATCGATACCTCGATCACGGCCGCGGCGTAGCTGCCATACGGCTCCGTTACGGCGATACCGCGAAAGACGCCCCGGGGGAAGCGGCTTGCGCCAACCCGCTGCTTTGGCGACGGCGTCCAAGATCCCGAGCGCGCGCCCGCTGTGTTCGCTCTTTTCCGCGGCAAGCAGGGTGCGGCGAAACTCGTAGGGCTCCTTGCCCGCGACGGCGGCCACCTCATCGAGGAAGCATTCGCGTGCGAACGGATTCTGCGACCAGCCGACGGTGCGCCAGAATCCGACCGGAACGTGCGTATCGCGCTGTGCATACTCATTACGCACGTTGGGAATGCCGTAGGGAAACTCGGAAAAGCCCTCCACCATGGAAGAGTCGATGCCGTCCTTGAGCGGCAGCTTGAGCAGGGTGGCGAAGATGGACGGGGCGGCAATACGCGTATACCAGCCGATCGGGTTTCCACCCGCGTCGAGACCCGCCTTCAGACGATACA
Organism: Gammaproteobacteria bacterium; assembly: GCA_040002315.1. GTDB lineage: Bacteria > Pseudomonadota > Gammaproteobacteria > Steroidobacterales > Steroidobacteraceae > Bog-1198. The sequence continues at coordinate 372 of JBDUEQ010000100.1, read as the reverse complement.
GGGCTGCTGGGCGGTAGAAGTCATGCTGCGTATCCTCCTCGCGCGTCCATAGCGATTTGACCGGTGTGCCCTCCATCGTACGGGCGATCTGAACGGCGAGACGCGTGAAGTCCTGCGAGCCGCCGCGGCGGCCGAAGCCACCTCCCACCTGCATCTTGTGCACTTCCGCCTTATCGGGCTGAACTCCGGCGCTCGCGGCCGCCACGGCGAGGGTTCCTTCGCCGTTCTGCGTCGAGCACCACACCTCGACGCGGCCGTCCTTCACAAGCGCGGTAGCGCCCATCGGCTCCAGGCAATTCGCCGCGTATGTTTGGACACCGCATTGTCGAGGTCTATTCGAGACGCCAGTCGCGGCTTGATTGCTAATTCGCC
>JBDUEQ010000099.1:0-12527 GCA_040002315.1 Gammaproteobacteria bacterium | reverse complement strand
GTGTTTCAGGAGGGGACAGCGCCGGCTCGTCCTCGATGGTATCGGCGATGCGGCATAACAAATAGGCGCAGGTCACCGCCGTGCGCAAGGCTCCCGGCAGTTGCGGGATGGTCAGCGCGAAGGTGCGCGAGACATGGGGGAGAATCTCGTCTTGATAGACTTCATCTGAACTGACGGAATCCATGCGGACAGTATCTCGGAAACCCTGAAGGATAGCATCATGTCAGCGGGCCAGCCCTGGTGCAAATTTGCAACAACGGCCCTAACCGTTGCCACTAAGCCGGTGCCGCAGTATAAACTGACGCGGATGAGCGTCGAACCGGAAAAATACCCGCTGCTTCAATCCATTGATTCACCAGCGGATCTGCGCCGCCTACCGCCCACCAAATTGATGGAACTGGCCCAGGAACTGCGCCAATTCCTGATCCACAGCGTCAGCACCCGTGGCGGTCACTTTGCCGCAGGGTTGGGCACCGTTGAGCTCACCATTGCCCTGCATTATGTGTTCAATACCCCCCATGACCGGCTGGTGTGGGATGTAGGCCACCAGGCCTATCCCCACAAGGTGTTGACCGGCCGCCGCGACCAACTGCACACCATTAAGCAGGATAAGGGCCTTGCGCCCTTCCCGACGCGTACGGAGAGCGAATACGACACCTTTGGGGTTGGGCACTCCAGCACTTCGATCAGTGCTGCCCTTGGGATGGCCGTCGCGGCGGCGCAACGAGGCGAGGAACGCCGTGCGGTGGCCATCATCGGGGATGGCGCGCTCACCGCGGGCATGGCCTTCGAGGCGCTCAATCACGCAGGCTCCCTGCCCACGGATCTGTTGATCGTTCTTAATGACAACGATATGTCAATTTCGGAAAACGTCGGCGCCCTCTCTAATTATCTGGCGCGCGCCCTGTCGGGACGTATGTACTCGCATTTGCGTGAGAGCGGTAAAAAGGTCCTGCGCCAAATGCCCACCGTGTGGGAACTGGCGCGCCGTTCGGAAGAGCACTTGAAGGGCATGGTCCTGCCGGGAACACTGTTCGAAGAAATGGGCTTCAACTACATCGGCCCGATCGATGGTCACGACGTCAAGGCGCTGGTCACCACGTTGTCCAACGTGAAAAAGCTGCGCGGCCCGCAGTTCTTGCATGTGGTTACCCGTAAAGGCAAAGGCTACGCGCCCGCAGAGGCGGATCCGATCAAGTGGCACGGACCGGGCCCGTTCGATCCCGCGAGCGGCATGATATTCAAGGAGGCGAGCACCGGGCCTACGTATTCGCAAATCTTCGGCAAGTGGTTGTGCGACATGGCGGAGCGCGACCCCACCATCGTCGGCATCACGCCGGCCATGCGCGAGGGCTCGGGACTCGTTGAGTTTTCCAAGCGCTTCCCCGACCGCTACCACGATGTCGCCATCGCCGAGCAGCACGCGGTTACGTTCGCGGCGGGACTTGCGGCCGAAGGCCTGAAGCCGGTGGTGGCGATTTATTCCACCTTCCTGCAGCGGGCCTACGATCAGCTCATCCACGACGTCGCATTGCAAAACCTGCCGGTGATATTCGCGCTCGACCGCGCCGGCCTGGTCGGCAGCGACGGCGCGACGCACCAGGGCAGCTACGATCTGACGTTCATGCGCTGCATCCCGAATATGGTGATCATGGCGCCGGCTGACGAGAACGAATGCCGTCAGATGCTGTACACCGCCACCACGCTGTCTGCACCGTCGGCGGTGCGATACCCGCGCGGCACGGGCACGGGTGCGGCAATTGCCGCAGAAATGACGGCGCTGCCGGTGGGCCGCGCTCAAATCAGGCGCGAAGGACGCAGCGGCCTCGCGATTCTCGCCTTCGGCACGCTGGTCGAGTCCGCACGCAAAATTGCCGAGCGTCTTGATGCCACACTGGTCAACATGCGCTTCGTCAAACCGCTCGATGAGAAACTCGTGCTGGCGATTGCGGCTCGGCACCGCGCCATCATCACGATTGAAGAGAATGCCGTCATGGGCGGCGCAGGTTCGGCCGTCGGCGAACTGCTCGCATCCGCGGGAGTACAGCTGCCGCTGCACCATATCGGCATTCCGGACCGCTTCATCGAACACGGCTCGCGCGACACCTGTCTTGCAGCTGCCTGCCTCGACCTCGCGGGTCTCACCGCCAATATCGAACGCTGGTGGGCGCCGCAAACTCAGGAACGGATTCGCTCCGTCAACGTCGCCATGGGCACCAAGGCTCTCTAGGATCTGTTTCATGGCAAAGCGAATCGAACTGGAAAAGGTACCGGTGCACACAGGTTCGAGGTACCCGGCGCCGTTCGATGCGGCTTGTGCGGCGCGCGCGCGGCAACGCCTGGGCGATGTCGCCGGGCTGACCGACTTCGGAGTTAACTTGCTGCGGCTGGCACCCGGCGTGTGGTCGAGTCAACGGCACTGGCATTCGGCTGAGGACGAATTCGTATTTGTCGTGGAGGGCGAGGTGGTACTCGTGACCGATGCCGGCGAGGAAATTCTCACGGCGGGAGATTGTGCCGGCTTCAAGGCGGGTGTCACGGACGGCCATCACTTGCAAAATCGATCGCAACGCGACGCCGTACTGCTCGAAATCGGTTCCCGCAAAACCGCCGAGGATCAGGGGGAATATCCGGATATCGACTTGCGATTCCTCAAGGGGCGCGCGGGGTATTCCCACAAGGACGGGAAGCTCTACCCCACGCGCTAGTCTCTAAGCTCGGACGTCTATTTCACGCCGCAGTACTTGCGAGTGCATTGCTCAATGCATTTCACCAAATCCTTCAAATTGATCACACGGTTGCCGTCGGCGTCACGCGGATCGGTGGCGCTCGAGGCTTTATGGCCAAGCGCTTCGGCGATGCGCACCAAGTCGTTGAGATCGACGTCCTTGTCGCCGTCCACATCGCAGCGCTTGGGCGGCGGCGGGGGAGGAGGCGTTGTCGAGCCCAATAAATGACCGCTGTCGAACTCGTAGAAATAGCCCGTCGCATTAGGTAGAGGTCCGGACAGCTGCGCGCTGTCGGCGGCCGCCGCGGTCAGCGCGAAGCCCGCGATGGCCGGCAGGGGACCGGTGGCGGAAATATCGTATGAATCGGGGTCATTCTGGCCATAACGCAGGTTCAGGTAGAAGTCGCCTGCCGTATTCTTTTGATACAGCATCATCTGGGTGGCAATGTTATTCGTCCCATCAAACCAGATGACGGAAAAGGCCGGAAGTGCCTGGCCAATGCTATAGGGCGCTATGGGATCGGCCACTCCGCGGTAGTAAGCCGCACCGCCTTCGAAGGGCGTGTAAGAACCGAAAGTCCCAATCGCGTCGCCGTTGTTTTCCGTGCCATCCGGAACGACGAGATTGGCATAGAACGGTGCAATGAAGGGCATGCTCCCCAATTGCTGCCGCAATGCGGACACGGTCTGGGCGCCCAAAAAGGTAAAGGCCCCGTTGGCGGGCGCGGTGCCGAAGGTCACATAGCCGAATCGATCGATGAATAGCGTGTGGTACTGCTTGTCGCCGATCCTGATATTGAAGCCTAGCTCGATTCCCTGAGTGCTGTCGGCGAGCGCTGCGGAATCGGTGGCCTGATTGCTGAAATCGATGCCGCAGGTGGCCGCGTCCGTCGAGCCCGTGCCCGGAGTACCCGGCGTGGTGGCGGTGCCGCCCGTGTCGGTGAACCCGGCGACGTCGGTAGAACAAACGTCTGCGGTCTGTAGGATGACCCATGCATCGCCCGACGTCGTGCCCACATTGGTCGGGCCGTCGAACTCAACGAACACTCTTCTACTTTGCGCCTCACTGGGAGTACCCCACAGCAAACAAAGGAATGCCGCACTGCACATTGCGAACATTTTTAAATTTCTTGGACACGAGAAGCTATTGCGGATCATGGCAGCTTGCTCCCTTCAGAGTTGATTTTTAGATTTGGTTTCTGCGATAGGGATACTCTTACGTGACTTGCACTCAAGTTTCAAGCGGAGCCGACAAACCGCATGTCAGCAGAGACGATCGACGCTCCCGATAAGTGGCAATACGCCGCCTTCATCAGCTATAGCCATACTGATCGGGACGCAGCGCGCTGGCTGCATCAGGCGATCGAACGTTACATAATCCCCAAGCACCTGCGGCGTCAAAGCGGCATTTGGCCGGGCCGCCGCTCCAATCAGATGCCGCCGATTTTTCTCGATCGGGAAGAGTTGCCCACCTCGTCCGATCTCGCCCAGTCGATTCGAACGGCACTCAGTGCCTCGGAATTCTTGATTGTCGTTTGCTCGCCCGCCGCCGCTCGTTCGCGTTGGGTAAATGAAGAGATCCGCACATTTAAACAACTGGGCCGGGCAGACAGGATTCTGTGCCTCATCGTGGACGGCGAGCCTGGGGCTGCACAAAGAAACATGCCGCCCGAATCGGAATGCTTCCCGCCGGCACTGCGCTTCCACGTTGTCGATGGCATCGTCACCGATCGCATCGCACCAGAACCGTTGGGCGCCGATATCCGCAGCGATGCGGACTCGCGGCGCGACGCCAAGCTCAAAATGGTGGCGGGCTTGCTCGGTGCAAGTTTGGATGACTTGCGGCAGCGCGAGCAAGCCCGGCGCCAGCGGCGCCTGGCGCTGGTCGGGGCGGTGTCGACCGTCGGCTGCGTAGTTTTCGGCGGGCTGGCGGTGGCCGCCTGGCTGGCGCGCAATGAAGCACAGGAACAGCGCGCGGTCGCTGTCGAAAAGTCGCTCACCGCGGAACGAACGGCGAAGTTCCTGGTGTCCCTGTTCGAGGTATCCGACCCCAGCGAGGCGCGCGGAAATTCGATTACCGCGCGCGAGATCCTGGATCGCGGCGCGCGTCAGATCGACGAATCCTTGCAGGATGAACCTCGGGTTCGGGCGGAGCTTTCGGGCACTTTGGGCAAGGTGTACCGCGGCTTGGGATTGTACGATTCCTCGTTTGACTTGATCTCCAAGGCGCGCGCCGTCGACAACCAGCGACCCTTGGAATGGATTCACGAAACCACGGCGCTCGCCGATCTTGAATTGCAGCGCGGCAACGACGCGCGGGCTCAACAACTGTATGGCGAGGCGGGGCGACGCTATCGCGACGCCGCGTTGAGCGAACCCGCCACCGACGTACAGATACTGGTCGGCGAAGGCGGAACGGCGGCGGTGCTCAATCAAACTGCCGAGGCACGCGCTTACTTTCAAGAGGCTTTGGATAAGAGCCGGGCACACAATCTGCAGGAACCGACAGTCATGGCCTTGGAAGGCATCGCCATGACTGACTATTACGCAGGCGACATGACGCGGGCTGAGCAATCCTATGAGCGTGCGCTGCGGGCGCGCATTGCCTTTTCGGGCGAAACCCATCCGAAGGTTTCGGAGTCGCTCAATGGACTGGCGGCTGTCGCACTCACCAAGGGCGACCGGCAGCGCGCGGAAGACGATTGGCTGAAGGTGCTCACGATCGATCGCCATCTTCTAGGAGCCAAGCATCCCGATGTGGCGGCGACTTTGAGCAACCTTGGCCGAGTGCAAATGGAGCGCCGGCACTTCGCGGCAGCCGTGCAAAACCTGGACGAGGCCGCCTCCATCATGGACGCGCAGCAGAGCGATTTGCACGAGGGATTGGTGTTCGTCTTCAGCAATCTAGCCCTAGCACATATGGGAAACGCGCAATATCAACAGGCCGAGCCCATGCTCGACAATGCGCTACGCGTGGCGGTGGCCCACGATCATCCGTTGCAAGGTCCCATCATGGTCTATCAGGCCGATTTGTACTGCCATACGCATCGCTCGAGCCAGGGACTCGCCCGCGCAGAGGAGGCGCGTGCCATCATTGTCGCGCGCTATCCGGATGACCCGTGGCGCATCGGCTACCTGAACAATGTGCGCGCCGGTTGCCTGGCCGACCTGCGCCGGTATGCGGAGGCCGAGGCCATCGTCAACGCCAGTACCGCCGCCGTGCTGAAGAAATGGCCGCCGAATACCTACTACGGCCACGCCGCCATCGAGCGTACGATGCAGCTGTACAGCCGCACGGGAAATCAGGCGAAGCAAGCCGAATACGCCGGCCTATTGGCGCAGAAGTAATGGAGCAAACTCGAGCACGCCATCATCGATTCTGCCCAAGCCCAACGTGAATGCATCCAAGAGGTAGTTCTGGTACACCTTCCACGGACGCAGCGAGCCCTGTTTCGGCAGAATTTCGCGCGCGCGAATTACGTAGCCCGAGGTGAAATCCAGAAAGGGCTGCTCCGTCATCGCCGGATTCCGCCGCGGCGTAGCGACCGCAAGCGCATGAGAATCCATATAACGGATCAAGCGACACACATACTTCGCGGTGAGGTCCGCCTTCAGAGTCCAGGATGCATTCGTATAGCCGAAGGTATACGCCATATTTGGCACATCGCTGAGCATCGCTCCCTTGTAGGCCATGCACCTGGACACGTCCGTCCGCTCACCGTCCACCGTGAACTCGATGCCGCCGAGTAAAATCAACTTAAGACCGGTTGCCGTCACCACGATATCTGCGGACAGTTCCGTTGCGGACTTGAGCCGGATGCCGTTGCGTGTAAAGCCCTCGATTTCGTCTGTGACGACGGAGACTGTTCCGTTGCTGATGGCCTCGAACAGGTCGCCGTCGGGCACCACGCATACCCGCTGAGCCCAGGGGTTGTAGCGCGGCGTAAAGTGGCGCGCCACGTCGAAATCCGCCGGCAGCTGTGCCTGAACCATTCCGATCAGGCGTTTCTTGGCCAGATCCGGTCGTCTGCGCGCCAGTTGGAAAAGCGCCATACCGATGAGGACGTTCTTCAAACGCGCCAGATGGCAGGCCAGACCGGGAGGCAGCCAGCGCCGCAGCCCATTCGCCATTGCGTCGATCGTGGGCATGCTGAATACATATGAGGGCGATCGCTGCAGCATGGTCACATGGGCGGCTGCCTTCGCCATGGCGGGAATCAAAGTAACTGCGGTGGCGCCGCTGCCGATGACGACGACCCGCTTGCCGGCGTAGTCCAGCTTATCCGGCCAGAACTGCGGGTGGACGATGGTGCCCCCATACGCCGACTCATTCGGAAACGGTGGACGGTAGGCCGCTTCGTAGCTGTAGTAGCCGCTGCAGATATACAGGAATCGGCAACTCAGGCGCAGAGGAGTAGATGCTCCGCAGCGCACCGCTTCAATTGTCCAGCGCGCGGTATCGCTGCACCAAGTGGCTTTGGTTACCCTATGACCGAAGCGAATTTGCGGCTCGACACCCGCCTCTCGTGCCGCATCCACGATGTAGCGCTTGATCGATGAACCATCGGTGATGGCGTCGCTGCTGGTCCAAGGGCGAAACGAGTAACCCAGCGTGAACATGTCCGAATCCGATCGCACTCCCGGAAACCGGAATAGATCCCATGTCCCGCCGATCGCGTCGCGGGATTCGAGAATGGCGTAGCTCTTCGTTGGACAGCGCCGCCGCAAGTGCACCGCAGCTCCGATGCCCGACAGGCCGGCGCCGATGATCAGCACATCGACACATTCGATAGGCGCGCTCGCGGCCGGTGAGATCAATAGTCCTTGCCTTTGATGAGGTCTTGGTTGGGAACGATCTGGAAGCGGTCAGGATTGCTTCGCACCAGCGATTCCGCGTAGCTGTTGCTGAGCGTGCCTCGTTCTGCGTTTTCAGTATCGCGAACGACTGTCCGGTCGAGTATGTAATCCTGATTGATCTTGCTGGAACGATCGAGGTTGTCCATATGGGCGTCGAAAGCGGCGTTGCTGGCCTCCCTGCGTGCGTTGAGTGCGGCGCTCTGTGCGTTGGCGCGGGCGGCGTCGGCTTGAACTCTGTTCATCGCGCCCTGGCGCAACTGCGCCATCATCTGTGCGTTTTGCTGGAAGGAACGGATCACCGCCAGCAGCGTGGCGTTTTCTTCCTCGGCAAATCGCACCGGGATGTTCGAGCCATCGACGCTCATTGCCCTTGGGCCCCAGGAGCCGAGCCGCACACTGCCCTTGCGCAGTCCGACGCCGTCATTCAGATCTACGTTGAACATGACCTGAATGGCGTTTCCCGGCACGTTGATCTTGCTGATGAGGTTATAGGTTCCGGCCGGCAAGCCATTTTTGCGGCGATACTGATTGGTGATATTGACAAAATTCTCGAATAAGTCCGGGCCCATTTGGAAACCCTGATACAGCCCACCCAGGAAAAGCATTTCGCCGTTTGGCCCGGCGGCGGACAGAGTTCCGGACGCCACCGATGTAACTTTCCACCCGGCGGGAAGACTAATGACGGCGCTGCGATCGCCACCGGTGGCTTGAACCAGAGGCGCAGGCCCACGCGGATGCGCCGATGGGGAATTTCCCTGGGACGCAGAGGGCGCGGCGGCGCCCGGCGCGGCGGCGCCCGGCGCGGCGGCGCCCGGCGTACCCGCCCCGACTGGCTGCCAGACCGCCTGCAACGATTTCATCATGGCCGGTTCGGAGGTGCCGAAATGAGATTTGGCGTCCAGGAGAACGGCAGCGGTTGCTGAGCCGTCCGCTGCCCGGGAAACGATCAGCAGACCCGCTATGGGCAGATTTCCTCGAGTCTTTGCGGTAGCTGTGAAGAATGTCGACACCGAAGTGCCGTCGCGCGACTGGAAAAACTTGCCGACCTCCGGCCGATCGCCGACGTAGTTGTGCACTTGTCGCAGCATATAGACGATCGCATCGGGCATGTTGCCCCTGCCGCTCAGGGGTCCGTAGATATACTGGCCGCCGCCCGGGTTGTCGATCACCTTGAAGCTCGCCTGAGTAGAGGTGAATTGCTGCGCCGATGCGGAAATCGCGGCGAAGCCGAGCAGGCTCAAAGCGAAAGCTTTCTGAATGCGGATCACGCGGCGCTCCTTAAGGGAGTTCGGGATGCTGGAAAGATCCAAGAATCGCATACAACCGACGCCGCGTGTGGCTGCCGCGCTGCGCAAGGCCGGCGTGTATGATTATGTTTACTGAATAAGCCTACCGCCCCCTTAACAATTGCATTTCAACGACGTGGTAACCCGCTAAGTCATGACTGAATTGAAATCTGATTTCTTGCGCGTGCTCACCGAGCGCGGCTACATCCACCAGCAGACAGACGCCGCGGGGCTCGACCAACAGGCGGCGTCAGGCATCGTTACCGCGTATATCGGCTTCGACGCCACCGCCGACAGCCTGCACGTCGGCAGCCTGGTGCAAATCATGCTGCTGCGCCGCCTGCAGCAGACGGGTCACCGCCCCATCGTGCTGATGGGCGGTGGTACCACCAAGGTCGGTGATCCGTCGGGGCGCGATGAGACCCGGCAGCTGCTCACCGATGAACAGATCAACGCCAACATTGCCGGCATTCGCGAGATTTTCGGTCATTTTCTGCGCTTCGATGATTCTCCCACCGGCGCCATGATGGCCAACAACGACGACTGGCTGGCGGCACTCAAGTACATCCCCTTTCTGCGCGACATCGGCCGGCACTTTTCCATCAATCGAATGCTCACCATGGACAGTGTGAAGCTGCGCCTCGAGCGCGAGCAGCCGCTCTCATTCCTGGAATTCAATTACATGATTTTGCAGGGCTACGACTTCGTGGAACTGAACATGCGATACGGTTGCACTCTGCAAATGGGCGGCTCGGATCAGTGGGGCAATATTCTGCAGGGGGTGGAACTTGGACGCCGCGTGCGGGAGACCGAGCTTTATGGACTCACCTCGCCGCTCATCACCACCTCGTCGGGCGCCAAGATGGGCAAGACTGCGAGCGGCGCCGTATGGCTGAGCGATAAACGCCTGTCGGCCTACGATTACTGGCAGTACTGGCGCAACACCGAGGATGGCGATGTCGGGCGCTTCCTGCGCATGTTCACCGATTTAGCCGTAGCTGAGATTCGCCGTCTCGAGCAATTGGCGGGCGCCGAGATCAACGAAGCCAAGAAAATACTCGCCACCGAGACCACGCGGCTGTGCCACGGCGACGCGGCGGCGCGCGAAGCAAGTGAAACGGCAGCGAAGGCTTTTACCGGCACGGTCGCGGAGGGCCTGCCGACCATGACGCTCGCGGCGGGCGTGCAGTTGTCGGTGCTCGACGCCGTGGTGGCGCTCGGCATGGCCGCGTCGAAGAGCGAAGCGCGGCGGCTCGTCGATCAAGGCGGCGTGAAGCTGAATGACCGCCCGGTGACGTCGGCCACCGCTACTGTGTCCGTTGCCGATCTGGACGAGCGCGGCATGGCTCGACTGGCGGTGGGCAAGAAGCGTCACGGGCTGATCAAGCGCGAATCATGAATCTCGCCAGTCCATGAACGTCGCCGATGAAATTGCGCCGAGACGCCCGCGGCGCGCTGTTCGCGCGCTTCGAAGCTTGCTCCTGCCCGCGGTGTGCGCCCTGTTTTTGCCGGCCTTCGCAGACGCCGGCGATTCGCTGCGCATTGCGACGTCCCAGGGCACGGTGCAAGGCAAATTGAGTACGGACGGCCGGGTGCGGGTCTTTCTCGGCATTCCCTTCGCGGCGCCGCCGGTAGGTAAATTGCGCTGGAAACCGCCGCAACCCGCGGCAAATTGGCGCGGGGTACGACAGGCCACGGCGTTCGGATCGCGTTGCATGCAGCCAAGCATTTACAAGGACATGGTGTTTCGCGATCCGGGGATCAGCGAGGATTGCCTGACCCTCAACGTCTGGGCACCCGCGAGCGCCGCTGCCGCCAAACTTCCCGTGATGGTGTGGATTTATGGCGGCGGATTCATTGCCGGCGGCACGTCGGAGCCCCGCCAGGATGGCGAACATCTGGCGCGCAAGGGTGTCGTCGTGGTCTCCATGAATTACCGGCTGGGCATTTTCGGCTTCTTGGCGCACCCAGAACTCACAGCGGAGTCGCGGCAACATGCCGCCGGAAATTACGGGCTGTTGGACCAAACCGCCGCGCTGCGCTGGGTCGCGCGAAATATCGCGGACTTCGGCGGCGATCCCGCCAACCTGACTATTTTTGGTGAGTCCGCCGGGTCCATGTCGGTCAGCGCGCAAATGGCCTCCCCCTTAGCGCGGGGACTTTTTGTGCACGCCATCGGTGAGAGCGGCAGTGCCGTCGGCGGCCCGGTGCGCACGCTGGAGGATGCGGAAACGCACGGCATGGGGTTTGCCCGGAACACGTTGGGAATCGTCCGCCTCAGCCGCCTGCGCGCCGTGAAAGCCGGCGAACTGCTTGAGGCGAGCACCAAGGCATGCGAGGCCGCCGATTGCGGCGTGAGCTCGCCGGATGTCGACGGCTACTTTCTGCCTGAGCCTGTTGCGCAGATTTATGCCGCGGGCAAGCAGGCGCAGGTGCCGCTGCTCGCGGGTTGGAACCGCGACGAAGGATCGTGGCAGATCGCGAGCTCGCCGGAGAAGCCGACGCTCGAGAGCTTCCGGGCAATGGCGGCGCAGCGTTTCGGTGCGCGCACCGAAGCCTTTCTCAAGGTCTATGCGGCAAGCAGTGACGAACAGGCGCTGCGGGCTGCCGAGGACTTTGCGGGCGACTCCTTCATCGCTTATTCCACCTGGGACTGGCTCGAGGCGCATGTCGATTCCGGGAGTTCGCCGGCGTACCGCTACAGTTTTGACCTGGCCTCGCCCGGAGATCCGAATCATCCCGCCTACCTCGGAGCATTTCATTCCGATGAGATTGAATATGTTTTCGGCAACCTCGATTCGCGCAGCGGTGCGGCCTGGCGCCCCGAGGACTACGCGCTCTCTGATTTGATGCAGACCTACTGGATCAATTTCGCTACCAATGGTAACCCCGACCACGTCGGCGTGCCGCACTGGCCTGCGTACGATGCCGCGCGAAATTGGCAGGTGATGCACCTCAAACCGGAGTCGGCCGTCGAGAGCGACGCGCACCGCGACCGGTATCTATTCCTGCAGCAGGGATTGGGGAATCAGGAGAAGCGCTGAATGTTGCGACGCCTCTTGCCTTATCAGCTCCCTCGCTCCCTTTCGCATTGCCGAGAACCTCTGCTACGTCGGTAGCCGCGATCCCGCCAGCTACCTCTTCACCACCACCGCCGGCAACATTTTTCTCGTCGCACACAAGATCGCCGGCCACACCCGCGGCTGCATCACGTTCACTATCGTCATCGTCGGCGGTTTTTACGTTTTTACAGCGCTCCCGCAGTCCCGCTATTGGGTAAAAGAACCCGGTCATCGGAGCCCGGAAACGAAAAAACCCTCACCAGCTTTCGCCGGTGAGGGTTCATTTTCATCAAATTAAGAGCCTGGCAGTGACCTACTTTCACATCGACAAAGTCGACACTAGCATCGGCGCAGAGCGTTTTCACTTCCGAGTTCGAAAAGGGATCGGGTGGTTCCCACTCGCTATGGCCGCCAGGCAAACCGGTTGCAAAGGGGCCGAGTCATGGCTCAGCCCCTTCACGAATTCAACAATTTGTTTCGACCCCAGAATTTAATCCAGGAATGGTCGCATTCAAGATAATCAATCGAGCACTCCATAACGATTCGACGTTAGGCAAATCGCTTGGGTGTTATATGGTCAAGCCTCACGGGCAA